>JAYUQI010000168.1:0-9244 GCA_043756805.1 Sphingomonas sp. | reverse complement strand
GACGACAATCCGCGAATCCGACATCATCGAAAGCGTCGCCGATGCGCTACAATATATCAGCTACTTCCACCCGATGGATTATATCCGCGCGCTGGGCGTGGCCTATGAGGCCGAGCAGGGCCCGGCGGCGAAGGACGCCATCGCGCAAATCCTGACCAACAGCCGCATGTGTGCCGAGGGGCACCGGCCGATCTGTCAGGATACCGGCATTGTTACCGTCTTCGTGAAATGGGGGCAGGATTGCCGCCTCGAATCCAACCGGTCTTTACAGGAAGTCGTCGATGAAGGCGTGCGTCGCGCTTATCTGTTTCCCGAAAACAAGCTGCGCGCGTCGATTGTTGCCGACCCGGCGTTTGCCCGCGTGAATACCAAGGACAACACGCCCTCGGTGCTCAATGTCGAAATGGTCCCCGGGGCGCAGGTCGAGGTGACCGTCGCGGCGAAGGGCGGCGGCTCGGAAAACAAAAGCAAATTCGCAATGCTCAATCCCAGCGACAGCATCGTCGACTGGGTGCTCGAGCAAATCCCCAAAATGGGCGCGGGCTGGTGTCCGCCGGGGATGCTTGGCATCGGCATCGGCGGGACAGCGGAAAAGGCAATGACGCTCGCCAAGGAAAGCCTGATGGGCGACATCGACATGGCGTCCTTGAAAGCCCGCGGGGCGGCAACCAATACCGAACGGCTGCGCGTCGAGATTTTCGACAAGGTGAACGCGCTCGGCATTGGCGCACAGGGACTGGGCGGGCTGTCAACAATCCTCGACGTGAAAATCGAAAGCTGGCCGACGCACGCCGCATCGAAGCCCGTCGCGATGATCCCGAATTGCGCCGCGACGCGCCATGCGCATTTCACGCTCGATGGGTCGGGGCCGGTGTTCCTCGAGCCGCCCCGCTTAAGCGAATGGCCCGATGTGAACTGGACCCCCGACAAGGCCGCGATCCGCGTTGACCTCGACACGCTGACGCCTGCGATTGTGGCGAGCTGGAAACCGGGCGACCGGCTGCTCCTGAACGGCAAGATGCTCACGGGCCGGGATGCTGCACACAAGCGGATTCAGGATATGCTGGCGAAAGGCGAGCCGCTCCCCGTGTCGTTCAAGGGCCGCACGATCTATTACGTTGGCCCGGTCGATCCGGTGCGCGATGAAGTCGTCGGCCCCGCTGGCCCGACTACCGCAACGCGGATGGACAAGTTCACCGAAATGATGCTCGCTGAGACTGGCCTCATCGCAATGGTCGGCAAAGCCGAGCGCGGCCCGGCGGGGATCGATGCCATCCGCAAGCACAAGGCAGCCTATCTGATGGCGGTGGGTGGTGCGGCCTATCTCGTCTCGCGCGCGATCAAGGCATCGAAGGTGGTGGGCTTCGAAGACCTCGGCATGGAAGCGATCTACGAATTCACGGTCGAGGACATGCCGGTGACCGTCGCAGTCGATGCGACGGGGGAGTCGGTTCACAAGACCGCGCCGCTGGTTTGGCAGAAACGAATTGCCGACGAAAGATTACTGGAAACCCTATGACCTTCACCCCCACACGCAGCGCGGGTCTTGCGCGCCTCAATGATTTTGTCCCCCGCGCCGGGCGGATATATGCCGACGGGCGCAATGCCGATCATGGGCCCGATGCGCGCGCCAATGTTTCGATGCTGTCGCCTTATATCCGCCACCGTTTGGTGACGGAGGAGGAAGTCGTCGCTGCCGTCCTGGCGCGGCATTCGGGCGCGGTGGCCGAAAAGTTCGTGCAGGAAGTGTTGTGGCGGACCTATTGGAAGGGCTGGCTCGAATTGCGGCCCGAGGTCTGGGCGCGGTTTGTGGCCGAGCGCGATGCCGTGACAACCAACAAATATGTTGCCGCTGCCGAAGCGGGAACGACCGGCATCGACGGGTTCGATGACTGGGCGCGCGAACTGACCGAGACCGGCTATCTCCACAATCATGCGCGCATGTGATTTGCGTCGATCTGGATTTTCACCCTGCGGTTGCCGTGGACGCTGGGCGCGGATTTCTTTCTGCGCCATCTAGTCGATGCCGATCCGGCGTCGAACACGCTGTCGTGGCGCTGGGTCGCGGGGCTCCAGACGGCAGGCAAGACCTATCTGGCGACGGCAGACAATATCGCGCGCTACACCGGCGGGCGGTTTTCGCCCAAGGGACTGGCGCGCGAGGCGGTGGCGCTGACCGAAGCACCGATTGCCAAGGCAATGCCGATTGCTACGCTACCGACAGTCGATCCGCGCACCCCGGCGTTGCTGTTGCTGACGGGGGAAGATCTTCATCCCGAAAGCCTGTTTGCCAAGGACATGGCCGTCCGTGCCGTGCTTGCGGCACCGGTTGTGGCGGGGTGGCCGTGGGGCGACAAGGCAGCGGCGTTTGTGACCGCCGCGACCGACGATGCGCGCGAACGGGCGGGGAAGTATTTCAACTGCAAGACGACGACGGCGGCGATCGATGCCGATGCGGTGATTGCGGCGGCCCAAGCGGCGAGAGCGAAAGTGATCATCATCGCCTATGCGCCGGTGGGTCCGGTGGCTGATGCACTCTCGGCCATTGAACCCGCGCTTGGGGCGGTGGGGCTATCGCTCGTCCGCGTTCGCCGCGATTGGGACAGCGCCTTCTGGCCGCATGCGACCAAGGGGTTTTTCCCGTTCAAGGAGCGCTTGCCCGTGCTGCTCGGCGAAATGGGGATGCGGTTTTAGCGGGGCGCGCTAGTGCATCGAGCGCGGCGGGGCGTTTGCTTTCAGCTCGTCGAGCGCGTCTTTATATTCGGTCTTGTGCCGGTTCCAGCCGAGGACGCAGTCGCCGTAAGCAATCGCGGCATAGACCGCCGCCGCGCCCGCCCATGCGGCCCAGTCGGGCGCGCCAAGCCATTGCGCCGCGAGAAAGATGAATATGACCAGCAGGCCGAAACCGAAAGCCGTGGCGGCGGCGGCAACGGGCGTGTCGGCGGGCGCGGGGGCGACCGAATCGGCATGGGCTTTGGCTTGGTCGAAAGGAGTCATGGGTGGTCCGAAGTTCACGAAGTTCTCACTATGGCAGCATACGGATTTGCGCGGAAGCCGCCCGTGAGGTGGCGAAAGGAGGGATAAAGGGGTTCACGCGAAGGCGCAAAGGGTTTGGCGCGCGCGTCATCGTTGCGCCTTGGCCGCCCAATTGATGTCGGATTTCTTTACGAAGGTTACCAAGGTGACACGAGCGCGGCCACGCGAAATGCGCGGGCGCGGGGGGGGTTGGAATTGACAGATGGAAAGAGCCGAATCTGAGCGTAGCGAGGGCCGCGCGTGTAGGACAGCCCCGCGTCACCCCGGCCCCCGAGCCGGGGTTTGGCTTTTTCATTGGGCAGTGGCGAAGGGCGCGGGCGTTAAAGCGATGGTTTAATGCCAGCCTGTTTCAAACTCGCGTTGGCGGTGAAGCGCTTCTTTGTTCCGGCATCGACCGTGAAGTTTATTTGCGTAATCGGGCTGAACCAGATTTCGTGATCGCCCTTGCCGTGGCTGACGAAGGTGCAGCCGTTGGCGACAAGGATGCGTTTCAGGTCACGGTAGTAACCACTGCCCATCAGGCAGCGACCGGCATCGTGCTTTCGTGAAAGGCAACCAGGCGCAGCGAATGCGGCCCCGTGCGTCGTTCGGGATCGATGTGTGCGGCGTTGTCTGCGATGAGTTCGGGCATCACGGCAGCGGCGCGTTCGCGGAGGCGCTCGAGCGTTTCGCCCTCTGTTACAAGGCCGGGAACATCGCAATCCAGCGTATACCAGACGTGCGCTTCGGGATCATAAGCGGCGTGGAGTGTCCAAAGGACCATGACAGTTGTTTAGCGGGGTTGGTTTTAGGTGGCAACTGAAGCTCGACCGCCCGTCACCCCGCCCCCCGAGCCGGGGTTTGGCTTTTGCTTTGGGTGGTGGCGAAGGGAGCCTAACCCCGGATCAAGTCCGGGGTGACGGGGTGGGGGAGCTGTCGTCACAAACACCGCCGTCATGCTGAACTCGTTTCAGCATCCATCCCGACACGCGAGCGATGGTCTTGGCTGGAAAATGGACCCTGAAACAAGTTCAGGGTGACGACATTTATTTACGGCGGCTACCAGGAACTGCCTTTTTGTTGACAGGAATATGCGCGGGGGCGAGTTTTTCGAAATCAGTGTCTACTAATCGTGAAACTTCCTCTTGGTAAATTTCCGATAGGCGCGAGATTTCGGGATCAACGATATCCTTCAAAATTTTTGAGGCCAATAAACCAAGGTGATGCATCTTATCATTTGCATCACCTGTGTGGCGAATATTTAGAAAAGCATGACCATGACCTCCGCCTACACCAGCACCAGGGATTACAACGGGCAAAAGCGTTTCAGATGAATTGACCGAATGCGCCACAAACTTGTTTGCCATATCAAGATAGTAGTCGTGAATATCTCGCTCGTCTCGCGTCAAACCTTCTATAACGCCACTTTTCAAAGG
Source organism: Sphingomonas sp. (assembly GCA_043756805.1). Lineage (GTDB taxonomy): Bacteria > Pseudomonadota > Alphaproteobacteria > Sphingomonadales > Sphingomonadaceae > Sphingomonas_O. The sequence continues at coordinate 4,793 of JAYUQI010000168.1, read as the reverse complement.
CCGTCGTACTCCCGTAACAAAACATCTTCGATACCGAATTAAACAGCATTCGTAGAGCGCTACTCGCTTGGCGTGCTCGTCGTCAGCGGTCGTCAGATATAATGCACAACACTCAATCACCTGCTTCAAATCAGCAGATATTCCAAGGAAATCTACGCATTCGTTTCCAGCTTTTGTCGGATAAATGAGCGGGACAATGTTTGGTCCATCATGTGCAATCGATACTCGAATGAATTGCAAATCAGGTGCAATTGGGACTTGCCAAATTTGGTCGATTTCGGTCTTTTTCAATAAACCCGCGCCTTCGGCTTGATATACTCGATCTCATCCGTGAGCGTATAATCATGCACCGGGCGGTAATCGATCGCGACTTGCGCGCCTTCGCGCCAGGCCAGCGTGTGTTTCATCCACTGCGCATCGTTCCGGTCGGGGAAACTCTCGTGCATATGTGCGCCGCGGCTTTCGTGGCGGTTGCTTGCGCTGTGCATTGTCACCACCGCCTGCGGGAGCATGTTGTCGAGTTCGAGGGTTTCGATCAGGTCGGTGTTCCAGATCATCGAGCGATCCGAAACCTGCACATCAGCAATGCGCGCGGCGACTTTGTCGATCAGGATCTTGCCTTCATCGAGCAGGTCATTGTCGCGGAAGACAGCGGCGTGTTTCTGCATCGTGCGCTGCATGTCGAGGCGGATTTCGGCCGTTTTCGACGCGCCGTTCGCGTGGCGGAACTTGTCGACGCGGCCGAGCGCCTGTTCTTCGCTCCCCTTGGGCAGCGGCTTGTGCGCGGTGCCCGGCGTGATGATTTCGGCGAGGCGCTTGCCCGTCGCGCGACCGAACACGACCAAGTCGATCAGGCTGTTCGAGCCGAGGCGGTTTGCGCCGTGGACCGACACACAGGCAGCTTCGCCAATCGCGAAGAGGCCGGGGACGACTGAGTCGGGGTTCCCGTCCTTCAGCGTCACGACTTCGCCATGATAGTTACAGGGGATGCCGCCCATGTTGTAATGCACTGTTGGCGTGACGGGGAGCGGCTGGCGGGTGAGGTCGACGCCGGCGAATATCTTGCCGGTCTCGGTGATACCGGGGAGCCGCTCGGCGAGGACCGCAGGGTCGATATGATCGAGGTGGAGGTAGATATGATCCTTGTGCGGGCCGACGCCGCGGCCTTCGCGGATTTCGGCGGCCATGCTGCGCGATACGACATCGCGGCTGGCGAGGTCTTTGGCCGACGGCGCGTAGCGTTCCATGAAGCGCTCGCCTTCGCTGTTGGTCAAATAGCCGCCTTCGCCGCGCGCGCCTTCGGTGATGAGGACGCCTGCGCCATAGATGCCGGTCGGGTGGAACTGGACGAATTCCATGTCTTGCATCGGCAGGCCCGCGCGCAGGACCATGCCGCCGCCGTCGCCGGTGCAGGTGTGCGCCGAGGTGGCGGAGAACCAGCATTTGCCGTAGCCGCCGGTCGCGAGCACGACGGCATGCGAACGGAAACGGTGAATGCTGCCGTCCTCCATGCACATGGCAATGACGCCGCGGCAGACTTTGCCGTCGGGGCCATCTTCCATGATCAGATCGAGCGCGAAATATTCGATGTAGAAGTCCGCGTCATATTTCAGGCTCTGTTGATAGAGCGCGTGGAGCATGGCATGGCCAGTGCGGTCGGCAGCGGCACAAGTGCGCTGGGCCGGTGGCCCTGCCCCCATATTCTGCATCATGCCGCCAAAGGGGCGCTGATAGATTTTGCCTTCGTCCGTCCGGCTGAACGGGACACCGGCATGCTCGAGTTCGTACACCGCCTGCGGGGCTTCGCGGACGAGATATTCGATGGCGTCCTGGTCGCCGAGCCAGTCGCTGCCCTTGACCGTGTCATACATGTGCCACGTCCAGTGATCCGGCCCCATGTTGCCGAGCGATGCCGCGATCCCGCCCTGTGCGGCGACGGTATGGCTGCGGGTCGGGAAGACTTTGGTGATGCATGCGGTTTTCAGGCCCGCTTCGGCGGCACCCATGACCGCGCGCAGGCCCGAACCACCTGCGCCCACAACAACGGCATCATAGCTATGGTCGATAATCTTGTAGGATTCAGTCACGCGGGCGTCCCTGTGAGTGCGACTTTCAGGATAGAAAACAGCGCGAGGCCACCGGCCCCGAATGTCCATATATGCAGCGCAGCAAGCGCAACAATACGGCTTGAATCATGTATATAATCCTCGATCACCACCTGAAGCCCCATTTTCATGTGCCAGAAGGTGTTGATGACGATCAGCGCCATCGGAACAGCGACGATGGGTGACTGGAGCCAGCCGCGCACGGTTTCAAAGCCGAGATCGGGCAGGCGCAGCAGCGAGAAGATCAGCCAGAGGATCAGGAAAAGATTGCCGAACGCGGTCACGCGCTGGTGCCACCAGTGATGCGCGCCTTCCTTGGCCGAGCCGAGGCCGCGCACGCGCCCGAGTTCCGAACCACCGCGCATTACAGAGCCCTCCCGAAAATAAAGAGCCACATCAGCGCCGTCAGCACGACTGCGCCCGCAATGACGACCATCGCGCCCAGCCGGTTGCCCTTCAGCGCATAGCCAGCGCCGGTATCGAGCACGAAATGGCGGATGCCGTTGCCCATGTGGAGAAAAAACGCGAAGCTCAGCCCAATCGCGACAACATAACCCGGCCAATAGGTCGCCCAGCCAAGGAAGGTCGCATAGGCCTCTTTCCCGCTGGCCAGCGCAACCAGCCACCAGACGAAACCAAGGACGCCCGCCGTCGCAAGAGCAACGCCCATCATGCGGTGCAGGATCGAGACCAGCATGTGCGGGCCCCATTTGTAAACGGTCAGATGCGGCGAAGTGGGCCGCGTTCGCGTAGGCGTCATCGATAATCCCCGGATAGGTTGCGCTGTCCTTAGCCCTGCCGTGCGGCGATGCAACAAAGAAGGCGCGTGGAAATGGCTAACGGTCTGTTTACCAGTGGGGCGCTATCACTGTGCCACATCATATCAATGCGTCAGGAACCCACGTCGATGAGCACATCCCCCAGCGCTGCCGTCCGCGCCTTTGAAACAGGGCAGCACAGCGACACGCTGCGCATCCTTGTGGCCGACCGCATCCGCTTTTTCGACCTGGATGGCGAACTGACAGCGGATTGCACCGCCGTTCTGAAAGCGATTGCGGGCCATGAACCCGAAATTACGCAGGCTTTCTGGACGCATTATAATGCGTGTGGCGGCGTTGCCAAAAACCTCAGCGCGCGTGAGCTCGAAACAGTAATGAAAGGCGGGGTTGGCTATACCATTGCCAAATATAGTGCCCCGACCGAACAGGCGTGGGCCGATCTCGCGCGCGACCATGCGCGGCTCTCCTATATGGCGGGTGATCCGATTGCGCTGATCCTGTCGGCGTTCGAAGCGGGGCACCAGATGACCATCGGGATTGTCCGCGCGTTTTATGGCGACGATGGCGAGGGCATGAAACAGGCTGGCCGTGCGGTATTTCGCCTCGCCATGCTCGAGGCCGAAATCATGTCGTCGACGATCAATGCCCTGAAAGCGCTCGAAGTCGACAAGGAACGCACCGCGCGCGCCGATCATTTCCGCGATACGATTGCCGTCGAAGTGACGGGCGCTTCCGATCTCGGCGCGCAATTGCAGACGCAAGCCGGCGATGCCTCGCAAGCGACACGCGGGATGCTCGGCAAGGCATCCGAAGTGGCCGCTGCGGCCGAACAATCGGCGACTGCGATGCGCGATGCGGCGCACACGGCGGCCGGGCTGATCCGCGCCATCGAAGATGCGCGCACCGAAGTCGATCTGGCAGCCGACGTCGCCACGCGCGCGTCGCAGCAGGCAGGCGAAGCCGTGAAAGTCTCGCAAACTTTGTCGGAGACGGCCAAGTCAATCGAATCGATTCTCGGCCTGATCCGCGATGTGGCGGGACAGACGAATTTGCTTGCCCTCAATGCCACCATCGAAGCGGCGCGCGCGGGCGATGCGGGACGTGGGTTTGCGGTGGTCGCGCAGGAAGTCAAAAGCCTCGCCAACCAGACTGCGCGCGCGACCGACGATATTGCCGCCAAGATCGCCGCGATACAGGCTGCAACAAAATCGACTGTCGAAACCAATGGCTCGATCCGCGATACCGTGGCCGAAGTGCAGGCCAGTGCCCACCGCATTCGTGCGGCCATGGAAATCCAGGCACAGACCGTGACGATGATCACCGCCGCCGTCGACGAAACCGCGCTTGCCGCCGATACGATGTCGACCACGATTGCCGCAATCCGCGAGGACACCGAAGAGGTTGCGACCGAGATCGACAGCCTGGAAAGCGGATTCGAAAGCGTGAACCGCAAACTCGCCCGATTGCAGGATGCGGCGGGCGATTATGTGAAGCGGGTAGCGTAACGGACAAATCCGCAGTCCTGAGCCTGTCGAAGGACGGTCGGCGCGAACCGTCCTTCGACAGGCTCAGGACTGCGGATCAAACAAAGGTCCCTCGACTTCGCTCGGGACGAACGGTTACAGGAAGCGATGACCAACATTATCCTGACCGGTGGCACCCGCGGCATCGGCAAAGCCATTGCCGAACGGCTCGATCGCGAAGACGTCAACATCTGGGCGATCGGCAGCAACCGGTTTGACCTTGCCGACGCGGCGTCGCCAAAACGCCTCTGGGGCCAGGCGATCGACATGTTTGACGGGCGGATCGACGTTCTGATCAACAACGCCGGGGTGTTTGAAGCCGCCCCCATCGACTTGCCCGATGCGGACTGGCTCGCGTCGTGGCACCGGACAATGCAGATCAACCT
>JAYUQI010000167.1:0-3377 GCA_043756805.1 Sphingomonas sp. | reverse complement strand
TCATGACGGCAATCCGCTGAACGATATTATCGGCATGGCGAGCAAGTTCGCGCGCTAGGCATTTTTGCGCTACATTGTTTGCGAAACCACAGGAGACGACTCATGGGAATGCTCGATGGATTGCTCGGCAAAATCTCCGAACATGTCGATATTGCGAATCTCGCCACCAAAGTCGGCCTGACGCCCGAACAGGTGCAGGGCGCGGTTGCCGCGCTCGGTCAGTCGCATACCGAAGCGGGTGACACGGTCGCGCTCGCGGCGGAAAAGACGGGTCTGCCGACCGACAAACTGCAGGACATTGTCAGCCAGATCGGCGGCGAAGGCTCGCTTGCCAGCTTTGCGTCGATGATCGACAAGGATGGCGACGGCAATCCGCTGAATGACATCGCTGGCATGATCGGCGGGTTGTTCGGGAAGAAGTAGCGCTTACGCCCGCACAACCAACAGGACGTTACCGTCAGTGCCTGTGACGCGCAGACGGTCTCCGACGGCGGCGTCGGAGCCGCGCGCTGACCAGACGCTGTCACCGACCTTGACGCGGCCATGCGCGCTGTCGACGGGCTCCACCGCCGTGACAATCAAGCCGACCAGTCTTGCGCCGCGATCATTGAGCTTCGGGTCATCCGAAATGATCGGGTTTTTCGCCAGCATGTTTCTGCCGAGGTAGATCGCAGCAATTGTCGCAATGGAAAACACGGCAAATTGCGCAGCAAAGCCAATCGGCAGAAGCAGCGCCAATATGCCGGTCAAGACGGCCGCCCCGCCGATCCACATCAGATAAACGCCCGGCAGCACCATTTCGGCAATGCCCAACACAACACCGCCGATCAGCCAGAGCCACGGGGCATCGATCCCAAAGAGCATATTCATTGTGGCTGTCCTTCAAACGGTCCCTTGCGGCGCGGTGCGGCGGGCGGTGCATCGCCATCGCCCAGCGCGTCTTTTGCGAGCTGGCCAATCCCGCCAAGGGTCCCGATCAGCTGTGTCGCCTCGACCGGGAATAAGATGGTCTTGGCATTCGGGCTGGTCGCAAACAGGCCAATGGCTTCGACATATTTCTGCGCGATGAAATAGTTGATGGCCTGCGCACTGCCGTTTTCAATGGCGACCGAGACGAGGCGCGTTGCTTCGGCTTCGGCTTGTGCAGAGCGTTCGCGCGCTTCGGCATCGCGGAAAGCGGCTTCCTTGCGTCCTTCGGCTTCGAGGATTTGCGACTGCTTCTGTCCCTCGGCGCGGTTGATGTCGTTCTGGCGTGCGGCTTCGGATTCAAGGATTGTCGCGCGCTTTTCGCGCTCGGCCTTCATCTGCCGCGTCATCGCGTTGACGATGTCGGCAGGCGGGCGAATGTCTTTCAGCTCGACGCGGGTAATCTTCACGCCCCACGCTTCGGTTGCGAGATCGACGATGGAGAGCAGTCGCCCGTTGATCTCGTCGCGCTTCGACAGCGTTTCGTCGAGGTCCATCGACCCCATGACAGTGCGCAAATTGGTCGTCGTGAGCTGCATGATCGCCAGATACAGGTCGCTGACTTCATAGGCAGCTTTGGCCGCATCGAGCACTTGAAAGAACACGACGCCGTCGACAGCGACCATTGCATTGTCTTTGGTGATGATTTCCTGCCCCGGTATGTCGAGCACTTGTTCCATCATGTTCACCTTGCGCCCGACGCGGTCGATGAACGGAAAAATGAGCGTGAGGCCGGGTTGGGCGACCGTGGTGAACTTGCCAAAGCGTTCGATCGTATATTGAAACCCTTGCCGGACCATTTTGACCGCCATCAAGACATAAACCATGCCGAGAACGGCAATTACGACGACCAGTATTTCCATCGCTAAATCTCCCCACGCCTTGCGTTCCTGTCATGCCCGCTGGACGACGCGCCGCCAAGCATTATCGGAAAGGGCCGCTGGCGCATCGCGGGTCGCGCGGTTACATGGACCGCCACGACTCGCAACAGGCGCTTTTCTGGCTATGGATATTCCCCTCGGACTGACTTTTGACGACGTGCTGTTACAGCCCGGCGCGTCCGACGTGCTGCCCAGTCAGGCCGATACGTGCACATTCCTGACCAAAAGCATTTCGCTCAATATCCCCATATTGTCGTCGGCGATGGACACCGTGACCGAGGCTGACATGGCGATTGTCATGGCGCAGCTGGGCGGGATCGGCGTGCTCCACCGCAATCTGACCATCGAGGCACAGGCTGATGCCGTGCGCGCAGTAAAGCGGTTTGAAAGCGGGATGGTCGTCAACCCGATCACGATCCGGCCCGATCAGACGCTGGCCGACGCGCGCGAACTGATGACGCGGCACAGGATTTCGGGGATTCCGGTGGTCGAGGCGTCGGGCAAGCTCGTCGGTATCCTCACCAACCGCGACGTGCGCTTTGCCGAAAACCCGGCGCAGCCGGTCAGCGAACTCATGACCAGCCAGAATCTGGCGACGGTCAAGGAAGGCGTAAGCCAAGAAGAAGCACAGCGATTGCTGCACCAGCGGCGGATCGAGAAGCTGCTCGTGGTCGACGCCAATTTCCGCTGCACGGGCCTGATCACGGTCAAGGACATCGAGAAAGCCGTAACCTATCCCAACGCGACCAAAGACGGCACGGGCCGCCTGCGCGTGGCGGCAGCGACGACGACCGGGGACGCGGGATTCGAACGGACCGAAGCGCTGATCGATGCCGAATGTGACCTGATCGTGGTCGATACGGCGCATGGCCATTCGAGCATGGTCTCCGCCGCCGTCGAGCGCATCCGCAAGCTGAGCAACAAGGTTCAGATCGTCGCGGGCAATGTGGCGACCGCAGAGGCGACGCGCGCTCTGATCGATGCGGGCGCGGACGGGATCAAGGTCGGTATCGGGCCGGGGTCGATCTGCACCACGCGGGTGGTCGCCGGTGTCGGGGTGCCGCAACTGACGGCAATCATGGATGCGGCCGGCGAAGCTGCGAAATCGGGTGTTCCCGTGATCGCCGACGGTGGCCTGCGCACGTCGGGCGACATTGCCAAGGCGCTGGCCGGGGGCGCGTCCACCGTGATGGTCGGGTCGCTGCTGGCAGGCACCGAGGAAGCGCCGGGCGAGATTTTCCTCTATCAGGGGCGCTCGTATAAATCCTATCGCGGGATGGGATCTGTTGGCGCGATGGCACGCGGCTCGGCCGACCGCTATTTCCAGCAGGACATCAGGGATCAGCTGAAGCTCGTCCCTGAAGGGATCGAGGGGCAGGTCGCCTATAAAGGACCCGCGCGCGATGTGATTCACCAGCTGGTCGGCGGTGTGAAAGCAGCGATGGGCTATACCGGATCGCGGACAATCCCCGACCTTCAGGCGCGGGCGCGGTTCGTGCGGATTACCGGCGCGGGCCTGCGCGAAAGTCA
>JAYUQI010000166.1:0-3380 GCA_043756805.1 Sphingomonas sp. | reverse complement strand
CCGAACTGCGCGAGGCTGGCCTGCCCTATATCGTCGTGATGACTGACCCGACGACCGGCGGCGTAACCGCAAGCTATGCCATGCTCGGCGATATCCAGATTGCCGAACCCGGTGCGCTGATCGGCTTTGCGGGGCAGCGCGTCATTGAATCAACGATCCGCGAGAAACTGCCCGAAGGATTCCAGCGCGCCGAATATCTGCTCGATCACGGCATGCTCGATATGGTCGTGCCGCGCGCCGATTTGCCTGCGACGCTCGGGCTTCTGATCGGTTATCTGGTGGACAAGCGGAAAGCAGCATGAGCAATCTAATTTCCCTCCAGCAAGTGCTGGAGGGGAGCAATATCGGTCTATTCTGATGGCTGACCACGCCCGTTCGGACGACGCGCAAGTTCAGGCGCAGCTTGACCGGTTCGCGCAACTCTCGCCGGGGCGCGATATTCTTGGGCTGGAGCGGATCGTTGCGTTGCTGGCGACGCTCGGCAATCCGCAGGACCGCCTGCCACCTATTTTCCATGTCGCCGGGACCAACGGCAAGGGCTCGACCTGCGCCTTCCTCCGCTCGATCCTCGAAGCGGCGGGGAAAACCGTCCATGTTTACACAAGCCCGCATCTGGTTCGCTTCAACGAACGCATCCGCATCGCAGGCAGATTGATAGACGACGAAGACCTCGCACCGCTGCTCTCCGAAGTCCTCAACCGCGCCGAAGCCTATGCCATTGGCCCGAGTTTCTTTGAAGCGACAACTGCGGCGGCGTTGCTCGCATTCAGCCGGACGCCCGCCGATTATTGCGTGATCGAAGTCGGGCTTGGTGGGCGATTAGACGCGACCAATGTGGTCATGCCGCTGGTTTGTGGCATCGCTCAGGTTGGCATCGATCATCAGGCTTTCCTTGGTGACACGCTCGTCGAGATCGCGGGGGAGAAAGCGGGGATTGCCAAGGCGGGGGTGCCGCTAATCTGCCTATCGCAACTGGCCGAAGCGATGGAACGTATTGAGGCCGTAGCGGCGGAAGCCGACGCGCCGCTGTTTCTCGAAGGACGCGAGTGGCCGATTGATGAGACGCTTCGGCCATCAATGGCAGGCGCGCACCAATTGCGGAATGCCAATCTGGCAGCAAAAATGGCCGAGCAGGCAGGCATTTCTACCGACGCCATCCATCGCGGGATTGCGAGCGCTCGCTGGCCCGCCCGCCTTCAGAAACTAGCGCCCGGCCCGCTGACGGGCATCAAGCATGTCTGGATCGACGGCGCGCATAATCCGGCAGCCGCCGACGTGCTGGCCACCGAACTTGCCGCGCATCCGCGTCACCTGATCTTTGGCATTCTTGCCAATAAGAACGCCGAGGGCATCATCGCGCCGCTTACCACTCATGCGCTGAGCCTGACGTTTGTGCCCGTGCCGCATCATGACAGTCACGAACCGGCGGCGCTGGCGGCGCGATGCGGCGGGAACGCGGCGGCGTCGCTTGTCGAGGCGTTGGCTGGTCTCGACGACAATATCCTGATCGTTGGCTCGCTCTACCTTGCGGGCGACGCGCTGCGGCTGAACGGGGAAATGCCGGATTAAGGAATGCCGTTTGCGGGAGCGAAGTTCTCGAAGTTCTCACTATCGGCCCTACAGAATTTTTTTCGCGTCGGCCCTTGAGCGCGCCGGCTTTGGTGGGGATCGACGGGGTGAAAGAGCCAGTGGCGACCGTTGCATAGATCGCGGGTTGTAGGACAGGGGAAGTTCACCAACTAAGTCACCCGGCCCCCGAGCCGGGGTTCGGCTTCTGCGATGGATAGCGGCAAAGGCAGCTGGACCCCGGATCAAGTCCGGGGTGACGGGGTCATAATTGCGCCCTAGATTAAGTTTCACCAACACGGATAACTTTTGGATCCCCAATGAGCGACCAATCAACTGAGAATGACGCGGATGAAATTTCACTAGACATGTCAAACTTTTTCCGAGCCGTCGGTCGAGCGCTTACCAGTTGGGCGTTGGTGGAGTCGTCGATCACATCAATTTTTGAAGCATGTATAAATCTTTCTGCTCCGACCGACGGAGACGGTTACTATAATTATGGTCAAGCAAAGTGGATTATTCATTCGGTTGAGGGAATCTCATTACGAATTAAAATGACAGATGATTTGATTTCACAATCAAAATTCACAGACGTTGATCGGACGCAATGGCGTATTTTGTTCAAAAAGATCAATCGAATGGGTAAAAATCGCAATAAAATTGCACATTGGCAATCTTATTCTTATCACTCCGAGGGCAAGAGTATTATCAAACTGGTTCCTTTGCAGTCGAATCCGAGGTTTCAAGACATCCATCGCATCGGTGGAGGAGAAATTACGGCAGAGCGCTTGGACACGTATCGCAGAGAATTTGAAAGCCTTGCGGAAGAAATCAGCCAATTGCAGCTTTCAATCATAAGGAGTGGTGTGGTTTTTAACGATCAAATCACTGAACTTAGACAATTTTTACATGACACTGGAACGGATATCGATAAGATTTGCGACTTCCTTCGATCTCCACCCGCTCCCTATAATTAACGCGTCAACTTCTTGTAAGCCAACCGTGTCGGCCGATCCGCTGCATCGCCAAGACGACGCCGCTTGTCTTCTTCGTAGCTTTCGAAATTCCCCTCGAACCATTCAACATGCGAGTCCCCCTCGAACGCGAGGATGTGTGTCGCGAGGCGATCGAGGAAGAAGCGGTCATGGCTGATGACCACCGCGCAGCCCGCGAACGATTCCAACGCCTCCTCCAAAGCGCGCAGCGTTTCCACGTCGAGGTCGTTGGTCGGTTCGTCGAGCAGGAGGACATTGCCCCCCGCCGCGAGCATTTTGGCCATGTGGACGCGGTTGCGTTCGCCGCCGGAGAGCTGGCCGACTTTCTTCTGCTGGTCGGTGCCCTTGAAGTTGAACGCGCCGACATAAGCGCGCGTGTTCACTTCATGCTTGCCGAAATAAAAGCGGTCGTTGCCGCCCGACACTTCTTCCCAGACATTCTTGTTGGGGTCGAGATCGTCGCGCGACTGATCGACGAAGCCGAGTTTGACGGTGGTGCCGATCTTGATCGACCCCGTATCCGGCTTTTCAGCGCCGGTAATCAGCTTGAACAGCGTCGATTTACCCGCGCCGTTCGGCCCGATCACGCCGACGATCCCGCCGGGCGGCAGGGTGAAGTTCAAATTCTCGAACAGCAGCTTGTCGCCATAGGATTTGGTCAGCCCTTCGGCATCGATGACATTGCCGCCGAGCCGCTCGGGGATCTGGATGAGGATTTGCGCCGCGCCGGGGCGACGGTCCGCCTGTTTTTCGACCAGTTCATCGAACGCGCGGATACGCGCTTTGCTCTTGGTCTGGCGGGCTTTGGGCGACTGGCGG
>JAYUQI010000165.1:0-9396 GCA_043756805.1 Sphingomonas sp. | reverse complement strand
GTAAAGCGTGATCGCTTTGGCATCCTGACCGTAAGCCAGATAGGCATCAGCGGTAGCGGATGCGACACGACCAGTCGCCGATGCACCGGCCTGGCGTTCGGCGGCGGCAAGCGATGCCTGATCACCCGCGATCTTCGCCGACGCCATCGTGCGGAGCTCGATCAGTGAACGGCTGCCCGCTGGAACAGCATTTGTAGCAATGGCTTCGTCGATCACGGACTTGGCTTCGCCGGGCAAACCGCGCTCGGTCGACAGCGAGGCAAATTCATAATAATCGCGCTCCCCCGCCAGGCTCTTGGTCAAGCGCATCAGGCGGAAAATGTCGAGATTGAGATTGCCGTCGCGTTGTGCGCCATCGCGGTAAACGACAAGCGCGCTGCGCCAATTATCCTTTGTCGGATACGCGCGAACCTGCGCGCGCGTCCATTTGGCTGATTCACTGTTCAACTTGGCTTTGTAGGCCACCGACGATGCCCGCGCATACCAGCTTTCGGGGGGCTTCACTCCTGCCGCCGTGCTCGCCGCGATCGCCTTATCGACGAACACGAGCCCGGCAGGCACATTGTTTGCCTTGAAGTTCGCTTCGGCAAGCAGCAGCAGCCCGTCCTGATTGCCAGATTTATATCCCAACCGATCTGCTTCAGACAGATACTGGATCGCTTTGGGAAAATCATTCGCCTGATAGGCAAACTGGCCGGCATAGAAATTGAGGCGCGGCAGATCGGCATTGCCCAGCGCGCTGCCGCTGCCGAGCATTGCCAGCACCGCTTTCTGCTGCATTACCGGGCTTTTCGTCGCGCTACCGACCTGAAGGCGAAGCTGTGCGGCGACGAACTTGTCGTCCGGCAATGTCGCTGCCGCTTCTGCCGCAGCCACAGCCACATCAGCGCCCGCAGGATCCGCCTTGATTGCCGCTTGCGCCGGTCCCGCTGCGGCACGGAATTCCTTGCTCAGCGTCATCTTCGGGGCAGCCGCCGGCTTTTCCTTCGCCGCGATTGCCATCGTCGGGACGGCACCCAGCAGAAGAATAGCGCCCAGCGCCACTGACGATACGAGTTTCATGACTTTAATCCTCCTGTCGCGGTTCGCAGCAACCGCATGTCGATTCGATGTCTGCCTCGGGCCTAGCCTCGGCCAATGCGCCGCACAAGTCGGCCATCCGCGCTGAACAACGCTTGAACCCGCGTGAAGTGCCCTACGCCGCTTCAAACATTTCGACGGGGAGCGCCATGATGCTTTCCGCACCGCCCTCGATCTTGCGCCGCAACGATCCCGTATCGGGCATGATGCGCTCGGCAAAGAAGCGCGCCGTGACCAGCTTGGCTTCAAGAAACGGCTTATCGCCCTCGCCTGCCGCCAGCATCGCCTGTGCCGCGCTCGCCATGCGCAACCACATCAGGCCGAGCGCCACGATCCCCATCATGTGCATGTACGCGACCGAGCCGGCCCCCGCATTGTTCGGATTGGTCAGGCCGTTCTGCATGAACCACATCGTCGAGGTTTGCAGATCGCCCGTCGCCTTTTCCAAACGTCCCGCAAAATCAGCAAGTTCCGGCTTCAGTTTTGCAGCGCCGATTTCCTCGGCGAGAATGCCGAACAGCAACTGGATCGCGCGTCCACCATCCTTGGCGAGCTTGCGACCGACGAGATCAAGCGCCTGAATCCCGTTGGTACCTTCATAAATCATCGCAATCCGCGCATCGCGGACATATTGCTCCATGCCCCATTCGGCGATGTAGCCATGCCCGCCATAAACCTGCTGGCTGTTCGTCGCGATTTCATAGCCCTTGTCGGTGCCATAGCCCTTGATGACGGGCGTCAGCAGGCTCAGCAGATCGTCGGCGCGCTGGCGCTCTTCCTCGGTCTGCGCCTCGTGCGTCAGGTCGCCCTGCAGCGCGCCCCACAGACACAATGCCCGCAAGCCTTCGGTGATTGCCTTGCCTTCCATCAGCATCCGGCGAACATCGGGGTGGACGAACAGCGTATCGGCTTTCTGCTCGGGCTCCGCAGCGCCGGTCAGCGCGCGGCCTTGCCGTCGGTCCTTGGCATATTGCACGGCGTTCTGGTGCGAGACTTCACCTTGGGCCAACCCCTGCAGTCCGACACCAAGACGCGCCGTGTTCATCATGATGAACATCGCGGCGAGACCCTTCATTTCCTCGCCGACCAAAAAGCCCGTGGCACCATCATAATTCATGACGCACGTCGCATTGGCATGGATGCCCATCTTGTGTTCGATCGAGCCACAAGTCACGCCATTGCGCGCGCCGAGCGAGCCGTCTTCATTCACCATGAACTTGGGCACGATGAACAGCGAAATCCCCTTCACATTGTCCGGGGCGTCGGGCGTTTTGGCGAGAACCAGATGAATGATATTCTCGGTGAGGTCGTGTTCGCCCGACGATATAAAAATCTTCGTGCCGGTCACTGCAAAAGATCCGTCCGCTTGCGGCACAGCTTTGGTCTTGATCAGGCCAAGATCGGTCCCGCATTGCGGCTCGGTCAGGTTCATGGTGCCGCCCCACTGGCCCGACACCATCTTGGGCAGATATGTTGCTTTTTGCTCCTCTGAGCCTGCGACAAGGATCGACGACACCGCCCCCATCGTCAGTCCCTGATACATGCCGAACGCCATGTTCGAACTGATCAGAAATTCCTCGAATGCGGTCGAAATGACATGCGGCAGCCCCTGCCCGCCATATTCAATCGGCATGCCAAGTGTGGTCCAGCCCGCCTCGATAAACGCCTTATACGCTTCCTTGAACCCCTTGGGCGTCGTCACCGAGCCGTCAGGATGGCGCGTGCAGCCCTCCAGGTCGCCCGACTGGTTGAGCGGAAACAGGACTTCGGCGACAAACTTGCCACCTTCGGTCAGCACAGCCTCGATCATGTCGGGTGTCGCGTTTTCGAAGCCGGGCAGATTTGAGTATCGATCAAGACCGATCACGGCATCGATAACGAAACGCGTATCGCGGATCGGTGGCGTATATTGGGGCATGATAAACTCCGGATAAAAACCTAGTGGCTGCCCCCTTCGGCAGCCTGAACCATTTTGACGAAACGCGCCAGTTCATCGACATGCGCGTCGATGTCCGCGCGCTGCGCTTTCAAAAGATCGATACGCGCAAGGCATTTCTCGACCGTGACATGACGCTGCGTCGCGCGATCATCACCAACATCATAAAGATCGATCATTTCGCGAATATCGGCAAGGCTGAACCCCACCCGCTTGGCGCGCAATATCCACGCCAGCCGCGCGCGGTCGCGCTTGGTATAAATCCGCGTCGTTCCGCGACGAACGGGCGCGATCAGCCCTTCATCCTCGTAGAAACGCAGCGCTCGCGCAGTCACGCCAAATTCCTCCGACAAATCGGAAATGCTGAACTGATGCCGGTCCCGAAAATCGGGGGTGTCGAGTGTCGCGTGCGCGCCCAGGTCTGTCATCTCAAGATCGTTAGTTGACGTTCACGTAAAGGGCAAGAGGTGGCTTGCCGTTAAGACATGCGCCAAATCAGTCGGTAATAAGCGTTTGGTTCTCAACACGCCGGTAAAAGCAACTTTTGGCGCCGGTATGGCATGCAGGCCCTGCCGCCTCGGCTTTGATCCACAGCGCATCCTGATCGCAGTCGATCCACACTTCAACGACGCGCAGAACATTGCCCGATTCCTCGCCCTTGCGCCAGATCCGGCTCCGGCTTCGTGACCAGAAATGCGCTTCACCGGTCGCTTGCGTCAGCGCCAGCGCTTCGGCATTCAGATGTGCCACCATCAGCAATTCACCCGACGCTGCATCGGTGACAACACCCGTGATCAGCCCATTCGCATCCCATTTGGGATCAAGCGCCAAGCCGGTTTCTCTGTCATCCATCGTTTTTCCATTACAAAGTAAAGACAATCGATTTCACTCTGCCTATAGGGCAGCATCCGCGCAACGCAGATCGCCCGAATCATGCTGACAACACATCCGTTTGACGACGACAAACTCCGCGAGGAATGCGGCGTCTTTGGCATCTGGGGTGCCGATACTGCCTCGGCCATCGTTGCGCTCGGCCTTCACGCCCTGCAACATCGCGGACAGGAAGCGGCCGGAATCACAAGCTGGGATGGCACGCATTTCCATTCGCATCGCGCAATGGGTCATGTCGCCGGCAATTTCGACCGCGACGAAATTATCCGCGGTCTGCCCGGTTCGGTCGCCTGCGGCCACGTCCGTTACTCCACCACCGGCGAAACGGCGCTGCGCAATGTCCAGCCGCTCTACGCCGATCTCGCTTCGGGCGGTTTTGCCGTCGCGCACAATGGCAATATTTCGAACGCAATGGCGGTCAAGCGCGAGCTCGTCCGTCGCGGGTCGATCTTCCAGTCGACGAGCGACACTGAAGTCATCATACACCTTGTCGCCACCAGCACATACCGCACCCTGCTCGACAAGTTCATCGATGCGCTGAAGCAAGTCGAAGGGGCTTATTCGCTCATCTGCATGACGCCCGAGGGCATGATTGCCTGCCGCGACCCGCTCGGCATCCGCCCGCTGGTCATGGGCAAGCTCGGAGACGCCACCATCTTCGCATCGGAAACCGTTGCACTTGATGTTGTCGGCGCGACCTATGAACGCTCTGTCGAACCCGGCGAGATCATCATCGTCACCGAAAGCGGTATCCGCTCGCTCAATCCGTTCGGCGCTGTCGCCCCGCGCCCGTGCATTTTCGAGCATGTCTATTTCAGCCGCCCCGATTCAATCGTCGACGGCTCGAGCATCTATTCGGTCCGCAAAGCCATCGGCGCGCAGCTTGCCATCGAAAGTCCGGTCGATGCGGATTATATCATCCCTGTCCCCGATTCAGGCACGCCGGCGGCGATCGGCTATGCACAGGAATCAGGCATTCCGTTCGAACTCGGCATCATCCGCTCGCACTATGTCGGCCGAACGTTCATCCAGCCCGGCGATCAGGTTCGCCACCTCGGCGTCAAACTCAAACATAACGCCAACCGCGCGCTGATTGCAGGCAAACGCATCATCCTCGTTGACGACAGTGTCGTGCGCGGAACGACGAGCCTGAAGATTGTCCAGATGATGCGCGACGCCGGGGCGACCGAAGTTCATATGCGCATCGCCAGCCCGCCGACGCGGCACAGCTGCTTCTATGGCGTCGACACGCCCGAACGCAGCAAGCTCCTCGCGCACAAGCTCGACATCGGCGGGATGCAGGATTTCATGCACGCCGACAGTCTGGCTTTCGTCAGTATCGACGGGCTGTACAAGGCACTTGGCGAAGCGCGCCGTGCCGACATCCGGCCGCAATATTGCGATGCCTGTTTTACCGGTGATTATCCGACGCGACTGACCGACCAGGACGAGACCGCCGTCGAGGATCAGTTCGAGATGCTGGCGGAGCGTGTGGTTTGACGCATGCAGCATTTTATTCCACCGCAGTGCTGAGCCTGTCTAAGCACGGTTAACGCGAACCGCCCTTCGACAAGCTCAGGACTACGGAGTAACACTTGACCAAACCCCTCGAAAACCAGCTTGCTCTTGTCACGGGTGCATCGCGCGGCATCGGCGCTGCCACGGCCGAAGCGCTTGCTGCGGCCGGTGCGCATGTCGTTCTCACCGCGCGCACGGTTGCGGGGCTCGAACAGGTCGAAGAACGCATCCACGACGCCGGGGGCAGTGCAACCATCGCGCCACTCGACCTGAGCGATGCCGACGGCATCTCGCGGCTTGCCGAAGCGATCTCGGGCCGCTGGAAAGCACTCGACATTCTTGTTCTCAATGCCGCTACGCTCGGCACGCTGACGCCCGTGCCGCATATCGATGCCAAGGAATTCGCCCGTGTTATCGGGCTGAACCTGACATCACAAGCTGCCATCATCGGCGCATTTGACGGGATGCTCCGCGCCGCCGCCAGCGCCCGCGTGATCGGGATCACCTCAAGTGTCGGTGCCAACCCGCGTGCCTATTGGGGCGCTTATGGCGCGTCCAAAGCAGGCTTCGAAACGTTGCTGGGCAGCTATGCCGAAGAAACGCGCAATATCGGCCGCGTCAAAGTCGCGATCCTTGATCCCGGAGCGACGCGCACGTCGATGCGTGCCCGCGCCTATCCCGGCGAGGATCCGGCCACCGTCAAGGCACCCGAAACCGTTGCGGCGCGCCTTCTCGCGCTCGCCGTCGACAGCTACGAAACCGGTCATCGCGAACGTGTTAACTAAAGTCGGCGAGACGTCGTTAACCCAATGACACTATATCAGCTTCGGGGGACACCACCGTTCGGATGTTTAACATCGAAGGCGACCGAAATGATCTCGACAACTGATTACGACCGTTACGCTATAGCTGCCCAGGAAGACCGCTGCGCACCGCGCACGCGCTTGAAAATTCCAGCATCGCTGCGTCCGTCGGGCGACAAGGGTTTTGCGACGACTGTGCACGATCTCTCGCTTGGCGGTTTTTCATGCGAAGCGCTGTCGAAGATGCGTTCGGGGGCACTCTGCTGGCTGACCTTGCCCGGACTGACAGCGCTTCAGGCCGAAGTGATCTGGAACCACGGCGGCATGGTCGGCTGTGCTTTCGCCAACCTGATCAACCCTGCAGTGTTCGAAAAAATCGTCGAGCGCTACAGCTGATCGGCTGCGGCCTGAACCGCCTTGTAAAAGCGTTCACGATCAGCCCCGACGCTCGCATCGTCGTTGGCGACTTTCCAGTTGCCATTTGTCGCGATGACGAGGCGGCGTTTGGGATCGATAAAAATTCCTTGGCCAAAAATTCCTTGGGCGGCGAAACTACCGTCGTCATTCGTCCACCACTGATAGCCATAGCCGCGCCCGGGCTGGGCAATGTTGGCTTGCTTCGTCGTGGCCGCCGCAATCCAGTCGTCGGGAACCACGCGCTTCCCGTCCACCATCGCGCCATCAAGAATGAATTGCCCGAAGCGCGCATAATCCTGCAACGACGCTGAAACGCAACATCCGCTGATCTCATGCCCCGTAGAGCCAGTAATCCACACGGCATCCTGCGCCATGCCATAGGGTTTCCAGATTTTTTCGGACAGATAGGCCGACAGCGTCTTCTTCGTGGCGCTCGAAACAAGCACACCGATCAGGTTGGTCTCGCCTGTTTTATAGGCCCATTTTGTCCCCGCTGCTGCCTCGCGGGGCAATGTGCGCATATAGCTGACGGTCACGTCGACGCCCGGTTCGGCCTTGTGTTTGCTGAACAAGGCAACGTCCGATTTCGGATCGGCATAATCCTCGGTCCATTTCACCCCCGATGTCATCGTCAGCAATTGCCGCACGGTGACATCGTCATAAGCCGATCCTTTCAGATCAGGAATATAGACCGTGACCTTGTCATCGAGACTTTTGATATAACCATCGCGCACCGCTGCGCCGACCAGCGTCGACGTAAACGACTTTGCCACTGAAAAGCTCGTCCAGCGTCCCGCGCCGTCATAGCCAAGGCCGTAACGTTCGAACCGGACCTTGTTATCCTGAATGATTATGATTCCGGCCGTCCGCTGCCGCGCCATATATGCATCCACGTCCAAGCCGATGTTCAGCGGTGCCCCTTTGCCGAATGCGTGGACATCATCCCCGGCCTCGATGGCATTGGTCGGCGCCAGCTTTTCCATCTGGCGAAACGCAGTGTCACGCTGGTCTTGCGTCCAAAACAGCACATTCTCGTCCTTCGGCAAATTGGTATAGAGTTTGACGGCGTCACAGGCAGTCAGCAGCATCAGCGACGCAACGATCAGCATGCCCATGCGCATCCTCATGTCCCTTTCACCAGCGTGACCTGAAGCACATCGATCCCGCCGCTGCGAAACCCGCCTTCGCAATACATCAGATAATAACGCCACAGATTCTTGAACACGCTGTCAAAATGCGTCGGCAGGTCCGCGACGTCAAAGCGTTCGCGCCAGATTTTCAGCGTCGCGGCATAATCCGCGCCGAAGCGATGCTCGTCGGTCCATTCCAATCCCCGCGCCTCGGCAAGCGCCCGAAATCGGCTTTCCGAAAGAAGCATGCCGCCTGGAAAAACATAGGTCTGAATAAAATCGACACCCTGACGATAGGCTTCATACATATCGTCGGGGATCGAAATAAACTGGATGGCCGCCCGCCCGCCGGGCTTCAGGCACCGCACGATGCTATCGAGATACGTCGGCCAGTATCGCTCGCCCACCGCCTCGACCATTTCGACGCTCGCAATTGCATCATACTGGCCCACCACGTCACGGTAGTCGCACAGCCGGAAGTCAACATCACCATGATGCGCGCGGGCATAATCAAGCTGGCTCGGTGACAGGCTGACCGCCGTGACCGCTGCCCCCCGATCCTGCGCCGCTTGCGCCAAGCTCCCCCAGCCGCAACCGATTTCGAGCATTGTCATGCCCGGTGCCAGCGCCAGCCGGTCGAGCACCGCGTCCTGCTTGCGCCGCTGCGCCATCTCCAGCGTATCGCCATCAGCAAAGATCGCGCTTGAATAGCTCATCGTCGTGTCGAGCCAACCCGCATAGAAATCATTGCCCAGATCATAATGCGCTACAATATTGCGCCGTGAACCCGCCCGGTCATTGTGGTTCAGCGCGTGCCGCACGCGCTTGATAATCCGCGACAAACCCTTGGCCCGCGCCGTCTGTTTCAGCGTCGCCCGGTTGCGCGCGAACAGCTCGAACAGCGACACGATATCGGGGCTTGACCATTCGCCCGCGGCCCACGCTTCATACCAGCCGACTGACCCTGATCGCTGCATCCGAAGGAACGCGCGCCATTTCCGGACGACCACTGTGCAGACTGGGCCGGGCGCTTGACCACCCAGCACCCGAAAACTGCCATCGGGCAAGAACAAATCGATCTGCCCCGTCATCAGCCCTGCACTCAGCCTGTCGAGCGCAGGCCGGAACAACCCCGCGATCCGGCGCTGCATCCATGAGGCAGGCCAAGATGCGGGAGAGTGCGGCGCGTTCACGCTGTCGCTTTCATCGCGGCATAAGCCGACAGCGCGCGCTCGCGTCCTTCGCGGTGGCCGATGATCTTTGGCGGATAATCCTGTGGCCGCATGCCAAATTCGTCGGGATCGTGAATATGCGGATCGCTCAGCCTGGCCAGCTCGGGCACCCATTTGCGGATATACGCGCCTGCATCGAACTTCTCCGACTGCGTCAACGGCGCCATGATCCGCACAAACATATTCGAATCGACCCCCGTCCCTGCTGTCCATTGCCAGTTTACTGCATTCGACGCTGCATCATAATCGAGCAGTGTCTTGCGAAACCACGCCTCGCCGCGTCGCCAGTCGATCAGCAGGTGCTTGATCAGAAACGACGCCGTGATCATCCGCACCCGGTTGTGCATCCATCCTGTCGCCCACAGCTCGCGCATCCCGGCGTCGACGAT
>JAYUQI010000164.1:0-3387 GCA_043756805.1 Sphingomonas sp. | reverse complement strand
GCGGACCTGACTCGTGCGGCGGACACGCGCGCCGTGTTGATTGCCGCTGATGATGCCGCAATGCGCGCTGTTGCCGACGCCGCGATCTGGTTCGCGCCCGAAATCGACGTGCTGCAATTCCCGGCATGGGATTGTCTGCCCTATGACCGGGCATCACCGAGCCTGCGGGTCACATCCGAGCGGATGGCAGCACTGGCGGCGTTGCAGGCGAAGACGGCCAAGCCGCAGCTGCTCATCACGACCGTCAACGCGGTTACACAGCGGACGCTGACGCCGTTTCGCTTGCGCGCGCTGACCGCAAGACTGGCGCCGGGCGAACGGATCGACCGTGACGCGCTTGCGGCGCTGCTTTCGGCAAATGGCTATATCCGAAGCGAAACCGTTGCCGATGCTGGTGATTTTGCTGTGCGCGGAAGCCTCGTCGACCTCTTCCCGGCGGGCATGCCGCATGCGCTCCGTCTCGATTTCTTCGGTGACGAAATCGAAAGTGTGCGCAGTTTCGACCCTGCTGACCAGCGCACCATCGCTCGCGTGGACAGTTTCACCTTGCTCCCCGCCTCCGAATCGCTGCTTGACGAGGAATCGATCAAGCGCTTCCGCACGCGCTATCGCGAAACCTTTGGCGCGACGGCAACCGGCGATCCGCTTTATCAAGCGATCAGCGAAGGCCGTCGCCTTTCGGGCATGGATCACTGGCTGCCGCTGCTTGAGGAGCGCCTGACGACGCTGTTCGACCATCTGACCGACAGCGACATCATTGTCCGCGATGCCGGCAGCGTCGGTGCCGCCGAAGCCCGCTTCGAAGCGATCACCGATTATCACGCCAATCGCGTCCGCGCTGCGTCGTCCGATCCGGGAAGCTACCGCCCCCTACCCCCCGAATCACTTTATCTGACGGCCAGGGAATGGGACGCCGCCATTGCCGACCGTCCGATCCATCTCATGACGCCATTTCAAGAACCTGGCTCAACCAAAGTCCTGAACTTCGCCATCGAAGGGCCGCGCGACTTTGGCCCCGAA
The DNA here is from genome assembly GCA_043756805.1 of Sphingomonas sp. Lineage (GTDB taxonomy): Bacteria > Pseudomonadota > Alphaproteobacteria > Sphingomonadales > Sphingomonadaceae > Sphingomonas_O. Next base: position 2,367 of record JAYUQI010000164.1, on the reverse strand, counting down.
CGCAGCCGGTCCGAAAATGTTTACGACGCGCTGGCCGATCACGCGAAAAAGCTCGGCAAGACGGGCCTGATCCTCGCAAGCTATTCGACGGGTTCGCGTGAACGCATCGCGGGCCTGCTCGCCGATCATGGGCTCGACCGCGTGGCGATGGCCGACGGATGGCAGGATGCGCAGGGGATCGCCGCCAAGGGCACCGTCGCGCTTGTTGTCGTGCCGCTCGACCACGGTTTTACCGCCCCTGCCGTCGCCGTTGTCACCGAACAGGATCTGCTTGGCGACCGCCTTGTCCGCCGCAACAAGCGCAAGAAAAGTGCGGATGCTTTCTTGTCCGAACTGGCGATGCTCAGCCCCGGCGATCTCGTTGTTCACCGCGATCACGGGATTGGCCGTTATGAAGGGTTGACCTCGATCCCCGTCGGCAAAAGCCCGCATGATTGCGTCGCACTGACCTATGCCGGTGGCGACAAGTTGTTCGTACCCGTCGAAAATCTCGACGTCCTGTCACGTTACGGCTCGGATAGCGAAGGCGCATCGCTCGATCGGCTTGGCGGGGAAGCGTGGCAGAGGCGCAAATCGAAAATGAAGGAGCGCATCCGCGCCATCGCGGGTGATCTTATCGCGGTCGCCGCCGAGCGTGCGCTGCGCCCGGCAGACGTCATCGAACGCGATGGGTCTTTCAACGAATTCGTCGACCGTTTCCCCTATCAGGAAACCGACGATCAGGACCGTGCCATCGAGGACGTTCTCGGTGACCTCAGCAGCGGCACCCCGATGGACCGGCTTGTCTGCGGTGACGTCGGCTTCGGCAAAACCGAAGTCGCGTTGCGCGCGGCGTTCACGGCAGCGATGGCGGGGCATCAGGTTGCGCTGATCTGCCCGACCACACTCCTCGCGCGGCAGCATCACCGGACCTTCGTCGAGCGGTTTCAGGGGTTCCCGCTCAACATCGGGCGTCTCTCGCGTCTTGTCCCTGCTGCCGAGGCAAAGATGACCAAGGACGGGATGGCGGAGGGGCGGATCGACATCGTTATCGGCACGCATGCACTGCTGACCAAGGGGCTGGAATTCAAACGCTTGGGACTCGTCATTGTCGACGAGGAACAGCGTTTTGGCGTCACCCACAAGGAACGGTTGAAAGCACTCAAGACCGACGTCCACATGCTGACGCTCACCGCCACGCCCATCCCGCGCACGTTGCAGATGGCGATGTCAGGCCTGCGCGAACTCTCGGTCATCCAGACACCGCCGGTCGATCGGCTTGCTGTGCGGACTTACATCATGCCGTGGGATCCGGTGGTCTTGCGCGAAGCCCTGCTGCGCGAGCATTATCGCGGCGGGCAGAGTTTCTTTGTCACCCCGCGCATCGCCGACTTGCCCGACATCGAGGAATTCCTGCGCAAGGAGGTCCCCGAAGTCCGCATGGTCACCGCGCACGGGCAAATGTCGCCGACCGAAGTCGAAGAACGCATGTCAGCCTTCTACGACCGCAAATATGATGTGCTGCTGTCGACCACCATCGTCGAGAGCGGGCTCGACATTCCGAGCGCCAACACGCTGATCATTCACCGCGCCGATCGTTTCGGGCTCGCCCAGCTTTACCAATTGCGCGGTCGTGTTGGCCGGTCAAAGACCCGCGCTTACGCCTATATGACCACCGCGCCGGGTCGGCAGATGACCGAAGGTGCTGAGAAACGCCTGAAAGTCTTGAGTGATCTCGACAGTTTAGGCGCTGGGTTTCAACTCGCTTCACACGACCTCGACATTCGCGGCGCGGGTAATTTGCTCGGTGATGAACAATCAGGACATATTAGGGAAGTCGGCTTCGAGCTCTACCAGTCGATGCTTGAAGAAGCGATTATGGAAGCCAAGGCAGGCGGGATCGTTGCCGCGCGCGCGGCAGACCTGTCCCCGCAAATCACGGTCGATGCGCCGATCTTGATCCCCGAGGATTATGTCCCCGACCTCGACCTGCGCATGAGTCTCTATCGCCGCATCAATGATCTGAGCGATGCCGGAGCCATCGAAGCGTTCGCGGCGGAAATGATCGACCGTTTCGGCCCGCTGCCCGAACCGACCGAAAATCTGCTGACGCTGATGGGTATCAAGCTCAATGCCCGCACCGCGCGGATTGCGAAGATCGACGTCGGGGCGAAAGGCGCGCTGGTCAGCTTCTGGAACGACAGCTTCCCGAACGTCGAAGGACTGCTGGGTTATGTCGAACGGCTGAAAGGAATCGCGAAATTGCGTCCCGACATGAAGCTCAGCATATCACGCGAATGGGACGGGCCAAAAGCGCGGCTCAATGGCGCGCTGCAATTGTCGAAGGGGCTGGCAAAACTGGTGGGTTAAAGGGCGGCAAGCCGGACC
>JAYUQI010000163.1:0-9422 GCA_043756805.1 Sphingomonas sp. | reverse complement strand
AATCAGCGAAAACAGCGTACCGATAATCGCAATCCGCAAGCCCCAATTGCCCGCAATCCGCCCCGACGGAATCGGCCGGTTGGGCTCGTTGATTGCATCGACATGACGGTCAAACCAGTCGTTCACGGCCTGCGACGTCCCGCACACCAGCGGCCCGGTCAGCAGCACGCCCGCGACCAGAAACGGCCAGCGATCCGCGACCGAAACGCCCGACGACACGACGCCACACATGAACGCCCACATCGGCGGAAACCAGGTAATCGGCTTGAGCAGCGCGACCACATCACGCGGCGCCGGAAACGACAGTTTTCGCAGCGAAGTGGCGGACCCATCCATGAGTCGAAAGCTAGGCTGGACACTTTAGAGTGTCAACGGATTTGGACAGTAAAAAACAAGTTCTCGTATGCACCTTGTAATAACATTTGAAGCGATCTATGTTTCCACGATGCAAAGTGCGCTTCGTAAGATTGGCAATTCAACCGGCCTTGTCCTGCCGCGCCCGATTTTGGGCGCAATGGCGGTAACAAGCGGGACGATGCTCGAGCTGACTGTCGAAGACGGGCGGCTTATTGCGACTCCTGTAAAGCCAACCGTGCGTGCGGGATGGGAAGCGGCGGCAAAGGCCATCGCTGCTGCGCCGCTTGACGACACGCACTGGCTCGATGTCAGCAACGATAGTGACGCCGACTGGACGTGGTGAACGCGAAAATGTTGCGCGGTGAGGTCTGGCTTGCCGATCTTGATCCGACGACGGGAAGCGAAATCCGCAAGACGCGCCCGTGCCTGATCGTGTCGCCCGACAGCATGAATCAGCATCTGCGCACGATAACCGCGATGCCTTTGACAAGCGGCAGCCACCCCGCCCCGTTTCGCATCGCCGTCCGGTTTCTTGACAAGGACGGACTTCTCCTCGCCGATCAGGTGCGCACGCTCGACCGTCGGCGGCTCGTCAAGCGGCTCGGCAAGGTGAGCATGCCGACACTGGCGGCGGCACTGGCGGTCTTGCGCGAGATGTTTCACGAATGACGGCGGTTTACTCCTCCTCGGCCCCCAAATTGCCCAGCCCGTGGCGGTGCAATTTCGAATAGAGACTCTGGCGGCTGACACCCAGGATTTCGGCGGCTGATGCGCGGTTGTCCGCTGTGTAGGCCAGCGCGGCTTCGATACAGAGGCGTTCGATCAGGTCGGTCGATTCGCGGACGATTTCCTTGAGCGACATGCGCCCCACCAAGTCGGTAAGCTGCTCGACCGAGCGCGGCAGATCGCGTTCGACCGGCGGCAAATCGCGCGAGCGGCGGGCAATCGCGCGGATGCTGAAGCCATAGCATTGGCCGTCATCGCCCGGGGCCGACACAGCGGAGACTTCGACTTCTTCCTGCGTGCCGTCCGCCGCGCGAATGATCGTCGCGACATTGCGCGCCGATCCATGCTCGCGGATTTGCGCGATGATCAGATCGAGGTCGATCCCCGCACGCCCGATATAGGCGCCGATCGGCGTGCCGCGCACGCGCTCGACCGAGGCCATGTGCGTGAGATCGATAAACGCCGGATTGACCGCAACCACGTTCAGATCGGCATCGGTCAGCACGAATGCGTCGGGCATCCGCGCGAGCATGTCGAGCATTTGCGCATCGCCCTGGCTGTCGCGCAGGTTGCCCGCGCCGCCATCGACGCGGACAAGATAATAGCTTGCCTGATCCTGCCGGAAAATACTGGCGGACAGGATGACGCTGCCTTTGCCACCGGGCAGTTGCAGCGCCATCGGCGGCTGGTCGGCGGCGCTGACCGCGCCCAGATAGGTGATCAGCGTGTCGTGCGCATGCGGATCGGCAATCACGCTCAGCGGGCGATTGACCAGACTGCCTTCGGGCGCGCCAAGCAATCGCGTTGCCGCTGGATTGGCCTCGCGGATGCGGCGGCTTTCGGCATCGACCACCAATATGGCTTCGGCGGCGCGCTCGAACAGCATCCGATAGCGCGACTCCGCCTGACGCAGCCTCAGATAATCACGCTCGAGCGATTGCTGCACTTGCATCAGTCGTTGCTGCAGCACGGCATTGGCGCGCAGATCTCGGCCAACGGCAATCACGCGGCTGTCATTGCCCGACGCGACAGTCCAATAGCGGACGGGGACATCGCCCGCTTCGGTCGGATGATTGACTTGCCGCCAGCGCGACGGCGCGCCCGATGCAACAGCGGCGAGCATGTCTTCGACTTTCGGTCGGCTTTCGACCGTGACGATGTCTGCCCAATTCTGTCCGACCCAGTCTGCCGAGCCCTCAATCGCGGGTTCATGGCTGGCGATCGAAAAATCGATAACCGTGCCGTCGGCCTCAAGAATGAGAACAAGGTCGCCGGCGGCTTCGGCCAGCCGCGCCGCCGCCGCCGCGTCAAGCGAGCCCAGCGTCGCACTCGGGGTGCGGAGGGGAACGGACAGGGCGGCAGCAATATTCACTGGGCACAAGCCCCTTTAGTCAATCAGACGCAGAGATCGCTGCGCGCGAGAAGCCCCTCAACAAGCGTGTCAGCCACAAGAAGCGCTTGCAGGGCATCCGGCGCGGTTGCGTCAGCCCCTATTTCAATCGCTAGCTGCGGTGCAACATTAAAAAGGCTGCCGCCCACCATGATCCCGACGAAGGGATTGCGCGAAACACTGCGCACTGCATTGATAAGCGACGGCGCATCGTCGGCACAAACCGTGCCGCTGACCGTTAACCCGACAAGATCGTAAGAGTTCCGCGCGACCATCGCGAGCAACGACGACGTGCTGGTGTCGGTCATCAGATCGGTCGCCCAGCCGGCGCGGCGGAACACGTCCTCGACGATCACCGTGCCGAAACTGTGATCATCGCCGGGCATCACGGCAAAGAGTGCCGTGCGTATATGATCAGCGCCCGCGCCACCACGGACGGGGACACGCGCCGACAGCTCACGAACCACTTCCTGAAGCCGCCACAAGGCCATCGTAACAGTCACGAAGTCCGCTGTATCCTCGTCCCACATCTCGCCGAGATGACGGGCAGCAGGCGCAAGCAACTCGACGAAAATAGTGTCGATCGTGACACCGCGTTGCACGAAAACATCGACATGATCGAGCAACGCGCTCGCATCGAGGCTGATCGCCAGCGGGGCAAATGTCTTGGCTTCGTGATAGCTGATCGTCGGATCACCGAGCGGTGTCGCGACGACATGCTCGTCGCCGTCACGACTGTGCGCGACCATCAGGCGCGGAATAATTTCGCTTTCGACGAGCGCGACAAACTCGCCGGGCTTTGTCGGAACGGCATCAGCGACTGGCTTTCGGCTCACGATGCTGCGCAGCATGGGCCCCGCAGAACCCGCTTTCGCTATCGACCGCACGATCCCGTATACGCTCGCCATACCAAGGTTCTCCCGACCCTGTGCCGGAGCGCGAATATGCCGCGCCCTCCGAGCTGGTCCTTAAAACCGCTCCCAACGACTCGCACGTTATGGCGCTTGCCGCTCAGTTGCAATCGGAACGTAACACAAAAATAGTCTTGGTGTAAAATATTTTGGACGTCAAAATGATTTGACACTTGTCCGACGGCGGGGCAGTCTCTTTGGGAGGAGGCGGTTGCACAAACATGGAGTCGAACAGACCCTTATACACCCCTGAGGAACGCGCCCGCCGCGACTCATCGGTGTGGACGCTGGTCCAGGGCATTCTTGCCCCCGTGCAGTTCGTCATTTTCCTTGTCAGCCTGTTCCTCGTGCTGCGCTTCCTGAGCACGGGCGAAGGCGCCGAGGCCGCAACAATTTCCATCGTTGTGAAAACGCTGGCGCTCTACACGATCATGATCACCGGCGCGATCTGGGAAAAGGTCGTGTTCGGCAAATATCTGTTTGCGCCAGCCTTCTGGTGGGAAGATTTCTTCTCGATGTTCGTGATCGCGCTGCACACGGCTTACATCGTCGCGCTGTGGTTTGGCCTGGGCAGCGAGACCGACCGGATGCTGATCGCGCTCGCCGCTTACGCGACCTATGTCATAAACGCAGTACAGTTTCTCCTGAAGCTCCGCGCCGCGCGGCTTCAGAGCCCATCGAATATGGTGACCGCATGAGCGGCGTGATGCCCGCAGCGACTGCCGATTGTGCGCCCGTGCTGCGTGAACGCGGCCAGCGCGAAGTTTTCTGCGGGCTGACCGGCATCATCTGGCTCCACCGCAAGGTTCAGGATGCTTTTTTCCTCGTCGTCGGCAGCCGCACCTGCGCGCACCTCCTCCAGTCCGCCGCCGGCGTGATGATCTTCGCCGAGCCGCGTTTCGGCACCGCCATCATCGAGGAGCGCGACCTCGCCGGGATGGCCGATTGCAACGAAGAACTCGACCGCGTCGTCGATAAGCTGCTGACGCGCCGTCCCGACATCAAGCTGCTCTTCCTCGTCGGCTCGTGCCCCTCCGAAGTCATCAAGCTCGATCTCAGCCGCGCCTCGCAACGCTTGTCGCAAAAGCACAGCCCGAACGTCCGCATCCTCAACTATTCGGGCAGCGGCATCGAGACGACGTTCACCGAAGGCGAAGATGCTTGCCTCGCGTCGCTTGTGCCTGAACTACCGATCGATATGTCGGGCGAACAAAGCCTGATGATCGTCGGTGCGCTGCCCGATGTCGTCGAGGATCAATTCCTCCGCTTGTTCGACCAGCTCGGCATTGGCCCCGTCCATTGCCTGCCCGCCCGCCGCGCAGCCGATCTGCCGCCGGTCGGGCCAAACACGCGCTTTCTCCTCGCCCAGCCTTTCCTCGGCGAAACCGCGCGGGCGCTCGAAGATCGCGGCGCTGTCCGCCTCGATGCGCTGTTCCCGTTCGGCGCGGAGGGCACGACCAACTGGCTCCACGCCGCAGCGCGCGAATTCGGCGTCGACGAAATGCACTTCCGTCAGGTCATCGCTCCCGGCCGTGCCCGCGCCAAACAAGCCATTGCGCATTGTGCCGAACGCCTCGGTGGCAAGAGCATCTTTTTCCTGCCCGACTCGCAGCTGGAAATCCCGCTCGCGCGCTTCCTCGCCACCGAACTCGGCATGGTTCCCATCGAAGTTGGTACGCCCTATCTTCACCGCAAGCATCTCGCGCAGGAACTGGCGCTTTTGCCTGCGAAAACCACAATCAGCGAAGGGCAGGATGTCGACCGCCAGCTCGACCGCGTCCGCGCCGCCAAGCCTGACCTCACGGTCTGTGGCCTCGGCCTCGCCAATCCGCTCGAGGCCGAAGGGCTCACGACCAAATGGGCGATCGAACTCGTCTTCTCGCCGATCCACGGTTTTGAACAAGCCGGTGATCTTGCCGAACTGTTCGCGCGGCCCCTGCGCCGTCGCGATGTGCTGAAGGTCTGACGCGATGCAGCTGACCGTCTGGACCTATGAAGGCCCGCCGCATGTCGGGGCCATGCGGATCGCAACCGCGATGACCGGCGTGCATTATGTTCTCCACGCGCCGCAGGGCGATACCTATGCCGATCTGCTGTTCACGATGATCGAGCGCCGCAACAAGCGGCCGCCGGTGACTTATACGACATTTCAGGCCCGCGACCTCGGCAAGGACACTGCCGAACTGTTCCAGAAAGCCGCGCGCGACGCTTATGAGCGCTATCAGCCGCAAGCGATGCTCGTCGGCGCCTCGTGCACCGCCGAATTGATCCAGGATGATCCCGGCGGGCTGATCGATGCGATGCGCCTGCCGATCCCGGTCGTCGCGCTCGAATTGCCAAGCTATCAGCGCAAGGAAAACTGGGGCGCGGCGGAAACATTCTACCAGCTCGTGCGCAAGCTTGCCGACAAGAACATCGTCCGTAACCGCAACCTCCGCCCGCGCGCCAATCTGCTTGGGCCAACGGCGCTGGGCTTCCGCCACCGCGACGACATCATCGAAGTCGTGAAGCTGCTCGAGCAGCTAGGTGTTGATGTGAACGTCATTGCGCCTTTGGACGCCAGCCCCGCCGACCTCGCGCGGTTGGGCGATGCCGACATCAATGTGCTGATGTACCCCGAAATCGCCGACACCACCGCACGCTGGCTCGAAAAAACCTTCGGCCAGACGACAATCCGCACGGTTCCTATCGGCCACGGCGCCACGCGCGATTTCCTTGCCGAAGTCGCGGCGGCCACGGGCATTGATGCAACCGCCGCGCTCGCCGCCGATCCCTCGCGCCTCCCCTGGTATAGCCGTTCGGTCGACTCGACTTACCTGACCGCCAAGCGCGTTTTCATTTTCGGGGACGCGACGCACGCCATTGCCGCCGCCCGCGTTGCCCGCGACGAACTGGGTTTCACCGTCGTCGGCCTCGGCTGCTACAACCGCGAATTCGCCCGCGACATGCGTGACGCGGCGAAACTCTACGATCTCGAGCCGCTGATCACCGACGATTATCTCGAAGTCGAAGCCGCCATCGAAGCGCTCTCGCCCGAACTCGTGCTCGGCAGCCAGATGGAGCGCCACATCGCCAAGCGCTTCCGCATTCCTTGCGCAGTGATTTCGGCCCCCGTCCATGTCCAGGATTTCCCCGCGCGCCACTCGCCCCAAATGGGCTGGGAAGGCGCGAATGTCTTGTTTGACAGCTGGGTCCACCCGCTGACCATGGGGTTGGAAGAACATCTGCTGACGATGTTCCGCGATGATTTCGAATTTAGCGATTCCAACGGGTCTTCGCATCTTGGTCACGGTCACACACCACAAGCCCGTCATGCTGAACTTGTTTCAGCATCCATCCCCACACACGACCAGCCGTCGCAGGACGCAGAATCGACCCTGAAACAAGTTCAGGGTGACGGCAGCATGTGGGACGACCTTGCCGAACTCGAACTTAAAAAAATCCCGTTCTTCGTGCGCGGCAAAGCGCGCCGCAATACCGAAGCCTTTGCTGCCGAACGCGGCCTCGCCACGATCACGCGCGATACACTTTATGACGCGAAAGCGCATTATGCACGGTAGCTTCGCCCCAAAAGTCCGGGTGGTGATCGTCACCCTCGACAACCATCTCTCGGGATCGGTCGAGCGCGCCGCCGCGCAATTCGCCCGCGAAGGGTCGGGCATCGAAATCGCGTTCCACGCCGCCGCCGACTGGGACCGCAACCCCGCCAGCCTCGCGCGGTGCCAGGCGGACATTGCCACCGGCGACATCATCGTCGCGACCATGCTCTTCCTCGAAGATCATATCAAAGCCGTGATGCCCGCGCTCGAAGCACGCCGCGAAGATTGCGATGCGATGCTCGGCCTGATGTCGGCGAGCGAAGTCGTCAAGCTCACCCGTCTCGGCGATTACCGGATGGACAAGCCCGCCAAGGGGCCACTTGCGCTGCTCAAGCGCCTCCGGGGTTCGGGCAAATCGAACGGATCATCAGGTGCGGGCCAGATGAAAATGCTGCGCCGCCTGCCCAAAATCCTGCGCTTCATTCCCGGTGCCGCGCAGGACGTTCGTGCCTATTTCCTGACACTGCAATATTGGCTCGCGGGCAGCGACGACAATGTCGTGGGCATGATCCGCGCGCTGGTCGATCGTTATGCCGATGGCGAACGTCGCGATTTGCGCGGCACGATGAAGCCCGCCCAGCCGGTCGAATATCCCGAACTCGGCGTCTATCACCCTGCGCTGCCCGAGCGGATGAGCGAAAATGCTTCGCGGCTGAAACGGCTGCCGAAGCAGGGCACCGTCGGCCTGTTGATGCTGCGCTCGTACATCCTCGGCCGTGACAGCGCGCATTATGACGGCGTCATCGCGGCGCTCGAAGCGCGCGGGCTGAACGTCGTCCCCGCCTTTGCCAGCGGCCTCGACAGCCGCCCCGCCATCGAAGCCTTCTTCATGAAAGACGGTGTGGCAACGGTCGACGCGGTCGTTTCGCTGACCGGATTTTCGCTCGTCGGTGGCCCTGCTTACAACGACGCCAAAGCCGCCGAGGATATGCTCGCCGCGCTCGACGTGCCGTATATCGCCGCGCAGCCGCTCGAGTTTCAGACGCTCGAGCAATGGGGCCGGGGCGTGGGCGGCCTGCTCCCGCTCGAAGCCACGATGATGGTCGCGATCCCCGAACTCGACGGCGCGATCCTGCCCAGTGTTTTCGGTGGCCGGTCGGATGGGTCGGGCGAGCCCTGCACCGGCTGCGCGCGCGGCTGCACGTTCCCCACGGGCGGTCTCGTCCGCGAAATGCAGGCCTGCCCCGAGCGCGCCGAAGCACTCGCGGCGAAGGTCGATAAGCTCGTGACTCTGCGCCGCTCCGAACGCGCCACGCGCAAGCTGGCGATGGTCCTGTTCAACTTCCCGCCCAATGCCGGCGCAACCGGCACCGCCGCCTATCTGTCAGTCTTCGAATCGGTATTCGCGACGCTGACCCGGCTCGACGCGGAGGGCTACAGCGTCGATGTCCCCGCCAGCGTCGATGCGCTGCGCGACACGCTGCTGAAGGGCAACGCCGAACGCTTCGGTGCCGATGCAAACGTCCATGCGCGCATTCCCGCCGACGATCATGTCCGCCGCGAGCCACATCTGCGCGAGATCGAAGCGCAGTGGGGCCCCGCGCCCGGCAAAGCACAAGCCGACGGCAGCAGCATCCATGTGCTCGGCGCGCAGTTCGGCAATGTTTTCGTCGGGGTGCAGCCCGGCTTTGGATACGAAGGCGATCCGATGCGGATGCTGTTCGAGGGCACGTTCACCCCGACGCATGCGTTCAGCGCTTTCTATCGCTATCTCCGCGAGGATTTTGCTGCCGATGCGGTGCTGCATTTTGGCACCCACGGCGCGCTCGAATTCATGCCCGGCAAGCAAGCGGGACTTTCGGCCAAATGCTGGCCCGAGCGGCTGATCGGCGATCTTCCCAATTTCTATCTTTATGCGTCGAACAACCCTTCCGAAGGGCTGATCGCCAAGCGCCGTTCGGGTGCAACGCTGATCAGCTATCTGACGCCCGCGCTCACCGAAGCCGGGCTTTATGCGGGGCTCAACGACCTCAAAATCCTGCTCGACCGCTATCGCAGCTCGCCCGACGCCGACGAGCGCGCGAGCCTGACGCCGATGATCGAAGACGCCGCCACTGCGCTCGATCTCGACGCCAGCGACCTCGAAACACTCGGCACCCAGCTTTACGAACTCGAAGCGACGCTGATCCCCGAAGGGCTTCACGCGATCAACGAAGACGAGCTCGGCGGGGTCATCCGCGCGCTTGATGCCAAATTCATCCGCCCCGCCCCCGGCGGCGACCTGATCCGCAATCCCGACGTTCTGCCGACGGGACGCAATATCCACGGCTTCGATCCGTTCCGCATCCCCAGCCGCTACGCGATGCAGGACGGGACGTCACAAGCCGAAGCCTTGATTGCCCGCCATGTGGCGGATACCGGCGCTGCGCCGACATCGCTGGCGATGGTATTGTGGGGCACCGACAATCTGAAAAGCGAAGGCGCGCAGATTGCTCAGGT
>JAYUQI010000162.1:0-26439 GCA_043756805.1 Sphingomonas sp. | reverse complement strand
ATGTCGAGAAAGTGGTAGAAAAAGCCTTTGTGCCCGCTAACGCCCGATACTTGTGGACCCTGCGGCGAGCTCGCCAAAAATTCGAGCGTGGCTAATGTGCGCTTGAGCGCCTGTGCGCGCGTGATCCAGCCATTGACGACACCGACAGGATAGGCCGTGAGGGCAAAACCGACTGCGGCGATGCTGCAAAACGATGGCGTCGGCCAGCGATCGGGCGCGAGGCCTGTTTCTGGGTCCGTGGTGTCCCAGAAAAAGCGAAAAGTCCGTTCTTGTAAATCGCCGATGACACTTGGCACACGCTTGGCACTCGATACGCTGCCGCCCGCCGCGCAGCCCATGCTCAAGCCCGCTAACGTCAGCACCGATCCGTTGAGCAGCTCGCGGCGCGTGGGCATGGGAAACTCCGATTTACGCAAACTATGTTAAATACCCCGGCGGCGTCTCGAATTCGTAGAAGAACGAGTGCCGCCGGGAAGGGGATACTAGAATTTGAAGGCCGCCCCGAACTGGAAGCTGCGCGGCGGCCCTGACAGGCCGTTGGGCACGCCGAAATTGGCATTGCCGCCGGGCGGAATAAACCCGTCAGCGCCGCCGAAATTGGCACGATTAAACAGGTTAAACACTTCGGCTGTTAGCGAAAGCGCATTGTCACCGAACACGGTGATCTCCTTTTTCAAGCGAAGATCAACCTGGACGAAGGCCGGTAACTTGCCGACATTGCCAGGGAACAGAATGTCGCGCGCACCAAAGCCCGCTGATGCGTCAATAACGAAGAAAGGCTGCGGGCTTGCAACTGTCGCGAGGCCCGAAAGCTGAAAGCCGAGCGGCAAATCAGCAATGCCGTTCAGCACCAGCTTGTGCCTTACATCACCAGCGTTTGGCACATAGGGCCGCGCGCCGATATTTGGGAAATCGAAGTTGAACGAAAAGCCGCGCTCCTTCGAAAAGCTGGCGGTGTAAGCCAGCCCGACGCCGAAACCAGCGGCCCGCGTATAGGGTTTGTCAGCCGTGAAATAGATGCCGTGATAGCGCGTTGCGCGGGTATTGAATGCCGCGACTGCGTTCGAATAGCCGTTGATGAGCGGAATGAAATCGTAAAAGCCGCCGGCATTGGTGGCGACCGTTCGGTTGAGCGGTGCATAGCCAACCTGATCGCTGCCGATAATATAATTGTAGCTCAATGACGTGCGCACGGGTCCTACCCGCTGACGAACGCCAATCGCAAACTGATCGGTATGCGGTGATTTCAGATCGTTGGGGATGACGCGCAACTCGCTTGTTCCCGGTGATGTCGGATTATTGGCCAAGCTGGCACGTAATGCCGCAAGGCCATCCGGCGTCAGATATTGCGGGAGAAACTGGACGGTCGGCTGTCCGTTGCGTGGCAGGCCGTCGCGCGAAAACTGGATGTTGCCACGCTGATACTGCGTGAAAAGGCTTTCCTCGGCGGCGTTCCGAAATAGAACACGGTCGTAATAGCGGCCATAGCCGCCGAAAAAGACGGTGTTCTGATCGCCCTTGATGTCATATGAAAACCCGATCCGTGGCTGGAACTGGTTGAGGTCGGCTTTGCGGTTTTTGCCATTCGAAATATAATCTTCGACATTATAGAAGCTGCCGATCCGTGGGTCTGCGCCCAGCGCGCGCAAAGCGGCCGCAGCAGCGGCTGGTGTCACGAATTTGTTGTTTTTCGAATTTGAATCATAGTCCCAGCGCAAGCCGACATTGATGAGCAATTTGTCAGTCACTTGCCAGTCGTCCTGAACAAACAAACCGATCTGGGTCGTTTTGGCATTGATCTGCGGATTGCCGACGCCGAAGTTGACTTCGTTTGGCTGACGGAAGTCGAGATTGTTTGCGGCGTCGATCCGGAAGTTGAACAGCGGATTGGCAAAAGGTCCGCTGCCGCCGACGTCGTATTTCTGAAGTGAAACCTTGACGCCGAGTTTCAGCGTATGCGCGCCAAGATCGGTAAAAGTGATGTCGTCGCGAAACGTGAGGCCACTCTGCTTGATATTCTGGAAGTCGGGACGGCCGCCAATATTGATGACGCCGTCGTAATTGCGCCCAAACTCGGTCCCGGCGGCGTTACCAAAAGCCAGATTGAGCTTCAGATAATCGATTGCCAGTTCATTGATAAAATTGTCGTTCGTGTGCTGCCAACGCAATTTGCCGGAATAGGTATCGTTGGTGATATCAGTGCCGCGCGAACGCGCCGTATCGCCGCCAAAATCGCGCAAGTCGGTTTCCTTGCGGATGCTCCCGGTTAGCTCGACCAGGTTGTTGTCGTCGGCTTGCAACGTCAGCTTGGCAAACCCGAGATGTTGGCGGAACGGACTCGAAAAGCTGCCGCGAAAATCAGCCAGCGTGAGACCGGAACCGCTTTCGAAAGCTGCCTGACGCGCAGCATCGCCGTTTGGATTGACCGTCGACGAACGGTTCTGAATATTGCCTTCATACGTCGCGAAGAAGAACAGCTTGTCCTTGATGATCGGCCCGCCCAGTGCCGCACCGAACTGGTAGCGCTTCAGATCGGGCTTCGGCTGATTGTTCTTTTTCTGGAAAAAATCACGCTCGACCAAACCGGCGCTTTGATACGTGCCAAAAAGATCACCATGGAACTCGTTCGTTCCTGACTTGGTGATCGCCGTGATGATCGCCGTCCCTGCGTCTTCATACTCGGCTTTGTAGTTCGACGTGATGACGCGGAATTCCTGAATCGCGAGCTGCGAGAACGGATTGCCGCGGCTGCCGTCCTGGCCGACGATACCGCCTTGTTGCAGGTTCGATTTCAAGCTTACACCATCGATGAAGACGTTGACTTGCGGCCCGCCCAGCGATTCACCGTTGGGATCTGCGCTGATCCCGCCGCCGCCGAATGTCCGCCGCGTTTCGGCATTGTTAACGGTGATCCCCGGCGCGAGATTTGCAAAATTCAGGAAGTTGCGATTGTTCTGCGGCAGATTTTCGATTTGTTGCTGCGTAACATTGGTGCCGATTTCCGACGTGCGGGTTTCAGCCAGCGGGGCTGCCGTCACGATAATGTCAGCGCCATCGACAGCGGTATCCGCAACTGCCGCACCAAGTGTGACGTCGAGGCTCGCGCTCTGACTGACGCCGACACGGATCAATTGCTTGAATACGCCGCTCTTGCCGGTGACGGTAATCGTATAGGCCGCGGCCTGAAGCCCCACGAGCACATACTCGCCGTTTGCATTGGCTGTCGCGCGCGAGGTTTGGTTCGTGCCCGCATTCACCGCAACAACTGTTGCGCCGCTTTCGGGCGCACCACTCGCAGACGTGACCTGCCCGCGAATGGTCGCGGTTGTTGTCTGCGCCGTAACGGGCGCGATCATCACCACCGCGCTGCCCAGGATCGTCGTCGAAACCAGCGCTGCGCGCAGTCCTGCCTTCATAAATGCATTCATCTTACTCTCCCTTGTTCCCGATAGACCGGGGTTGTTGTTTCGGTGGCGCTGGCGGTGCGTGCGCTTGAGGCGCGGACGACAAGCTCTGGCGTCAGGAATTCGGCAACCGCGTCGAGCGCGTCATCAGTCTCGACAGCTTCGATCGTCTCGATCAAACGGTCGAGCGCGCGCTCGCCGAGCTTTGCGATATGGACACGCATCGTGCTGAGGGCAGGCGTGACGTAACGGGCAATCGGCACATCGTCGAAACCGATCATCGCGACATCGCCCGGGACTTTGACGCCAGCCTCGATCAGCGCTGTCATGCAACCGATCGCCATGATGTCGTTGGCCGAGAACACGCCGTCGACACGACGATACTGTGCCGCCAGCTGCTCGCCAGCGGCGATCCCGGCATCCTCGCTGAAATCGCCTCCGATGATAAGCGGTTCCCCATCATCGAGCATCTCGGTAACCGCTTCACGAAAACCAGCGGCCCGCTCGTCGGCGTCGGCATTGCCTTCAGGTCCGGCGAGGTGCGCGATTGTCTTGCAGCCCTGGGCAACCAGATGCGCAACAGCTGCGTGCGCACCCGCGCGATTGTCGATCGCTATCGATGCATGGAGTGCACCATCGATCCGGCCATTCATGACCACTGTCGGCAATCCCTTGGGCAGGTTATGCGACAGGAAATCTGCGTCGAGTTGCGGCGACATAACCAGCAGCCCGTCCACTCGCCCACGCATCGCGCGCAGCGCCGCAGCGGTTTCCTGTGCACTGCCATGCATGTTCGACAGCAACAGCTGCAGCCCGCGGCGGTGCGCGGCATAATCAATACCACGGATTATTTCGGAAAAGAACTCGCCGAACAGATCGGGCAGAACAACGCCAATCGTGTTCGAGCGCTTGGTTGAAAGACTGCGCGCGCCGAGATGTGGCACATAATTAAGGGCCGCTACCGCATCGAGAACGCGCGTGCGCATGGCAGGCGTTACACCACTGTGGTCATTAAGTGCCCGCGACGCCGACGCAACCGAGACCGACGCAAAGCGCGCGACATCCCTGATCGTTGACGTGGCCATCGTCGTCCAAATTCCTCTCCCGCATTTTGCCAATGGCTCAGCGATGCTTGGCCGGTCCTCGTCTGAACGACGATTGTAACCGGTTTCATGAAAGCCATGTAACCGGTTACATGGGTCCATGCCAAGTGGTTTATTTTGTCATGCTACATTGTTCAGGCAGCTACGCGATCCGACTGGTGTCGTGGCCGGGCGACAGCGCGCCCGTCTGCGTCGAACAGATAGAGATGCTCAGGCGGCAAGCCGACGGCGACCACGGCGTCCACCGGCAACCGATTGGCCAGTACACAGGTAAGCTGTTCCTCGTGACCCGGCAGATCGAGATAGCCATAGTGGATGCTGCCCAGTGATTCGACGAAGCGAACAACTGTTTCGATGCGGTTGACGTTGCCGCCAATCGCGAAATGCTCAGGACGGATGCCGACGCTGACTGCAGCGCCAACCGCGAGTCCACTGGCATCGATCGTCGTGCGAATCATGGTTCCGCCAGCGATTTGCACAACCGCTCCCGATGCGGCATTCGACGTCAGCGTGGCCGGCAATAGATTCATTTTGGGCGACCCGATGAACCCCGCCACGAAAATCGTTTCAGGGTGGGCATAGAGTTCGGCCGGCGTCCCGACCTGTTCGATCCGTCCACCTGATAAAACGACGATCCGGTCGGCCAGCGTCATTGCCTCGACCTGATCGTGCGTGACATAGACCATGGTCGTGCCAAGCGATTTGTGCAGGCTGGCGAACTCGTAACGCATCCGCACCCGCAGCGCCGCATCGAGATTCGACAGCGGCTCGTCGAAAAGGAAAACCTGCGGCTTGCGCACGATTGCGCGGCCGATCGCAACGCGCTGACGCTGCCCGCCGGACAATTGTTTCGGTTTGCGATCAAGCAAATGGGTGATGTCGAGCGTTGCCGCCGCCGCATCGACCAGTGCGTCGATTTCGCTGCGCGCAAGGCGCTGCAGTTTTAGTCCGAACGCAAGATTTTCGCGGACGCTCATGTGTGGATAAAGCGCATAGGATTGAAACACCATTGCGATCCCGCGATCTGCCGGCGCGACAGTGTTGACGACCCGTCCGCCGATTGAAACCTCGCCTTCACTCAGTTCCTCGAGCCCGGCAATGACTCGCAACAAGGTCGATTTGCCGCATCCCGACGGACCAACGAAAACGATGAACTCGCCATCTTTGATATGCAGATCGATGTCGCGCAGCACCTCGACCGCCGCGAATGATTTTGAAGCCCCCGCCAACCGGACATCTGCCATACCACTCTCCCAAACGGACCTTGGACTTTGACCGTCAAGAGCGGCCACGTGTCAATTCAGCATTAGACCTAAGGCAACCCCGCGCCCGATTCCAGTGCCGTGCCCAGGCGTGACTGATCACTTATCATTCACGCGTGGCCGCTATCGGCCGGCCAGCCAACTCTCACAAGCGTCCCGCTCGGATCGGAAACTGCGAATTCGATCAGTCCCCATGGCTTGAATTCCGTAATAACGCCCATTTCGGACGCCAGCGCTACGACATTTTCGGCATAAAAATAGATCCCGTGCGTGTTCCGATCGGGAATGACCCATCCAGGCTGGGCATGCGTGAGGTGAATGCTAGCGCCCGCACCGTCTTGGAGAATTCGATACCCGTGATGAGGATAAATTGCCGTCGCTTCAAATCCGAGGCGTTGATAAAAAACTTGGCTTTCGTCCAGATCGTTACAGGGGACAATTGCAATCGCGGCGTGCTTGATGGTCATAATCACTCTCTTTTCCGGAGTTTTCGTACGTCCCCTTTTTCGGGGCGACCAGCATGGTCGCGATGAACCGCTATGATTGCTAGCAGGACCGCTTGTGCAAAGAGCGGGATCCCGGTCTTTCCCGATACGGTCTTCGTAACTTCTGGACTGTAACGTTGGCTGATGAACGTCAGGAACATCCTGGCGAGCCGTCGAAACCGATCGTATCGCACTCTGACTGCTCCCGCCAAAATTGCGGACATTCCAGACCGCAATATCGGCACCCAGGACCTGCCATTCATTTAGTGTTGCATAACAATTGTAAGTTGTGGCGGCCTGAGGGTCTGGAATGGCAGTCGGCATTTGCGCGATCCGTGCAGCGCGCGCTGGGCTTCGCCTTGCAGGATTGACAGACAAACATACTTCAAAGACGCTCGAAAAGCGGACTGCCATAATTTAGATGCATGTCACAAGCGGACAGCTGCGTTGAAAATGATGGCGAACGGATGAAGTTGCCTGCATAATGCAAGTGCCGTGTAGAGGATGTGATGGATAATCGGATAAAGCATATCGTTATCGTCGGTGGCGGCAGCGCTGGCTGGATCGCGGCTGCGCGTATCGCCGCGAAAAACTGCACAGATGATCCTGACAGTGTCAGGGTAACCTTGGTCGAATCCGCGGCTATCGGCACGATCGGTGTCGGTGAAGGCACATGGCCGACGATGCGTAATACCCTTAGAAAGATCGGTATCTCGGAAACCGAATTCATTCGTCAATGCGATGGTGCCTTCAAACAAGGCGCGAAATTTGTCGGCTGGACCGACGGCACTCGGCAAGATGGCTATTATCATCCGCTCAATCCGCCGCATGCCGCAACGCAAATTGACCTTTCCGGCCACTGGATGCGCACCAAGGATCAGGACAGTTTGGATTTCGCCGATGCCGTCGATTTTCAGGCAGCTTTATGTGAAGCAGGACGCGCGCCAAAAGCGATCACAACCCCTGAATATGGTGGGCTGGCTAACTATGCCTATCATCTCGATGCCGTCAAATTCGCCAAGCTATTGCGCGATTTCAGTGTTGAGAAGCTGGGTGTGCGCCATATTATCGATGACGTCACGACCATCAATCAGTCCGGCAACGGCGATATTGCAAGCATCGAAACAAAGTTGCACGGCAGTATCGCGGGCGATTTGTTTCTGGATTGCTCGGGCTTCGCGGCGCTTATGATAGAGGGCGTTTATGGCGTCCCGTTTGTTCCCTGCAACGACATTTTGTTCGCCGACCATGCGTTGGCGTTGCAGGTGCCTTATGAGCGGGAGGACGCACCCGTCGCTACGCATACAATATCGACGGCCCAGGATGCAGGCTGGATATGGGACATCGGTCTGCCGACTCGCCGTGGCACCGGCTATGTCTATTCGAGCAATCATACCAGCCACGATGAAGCCGAAGCGACGCTGAGGCGTTATGTCGGGTCGGTCGGAGCAGAAGGATCAACACGCCGGATCAAAATCCGCGCTGGTCACCGCGAAACGTTCTGGGTGCGAAATTGTGTAGCGGTCGGATTGTCGAACGGGTTTCTGGAACCACTTGAAGCCTCCGCGCTGATGCTGATCGAAACGGCGGTTGATTTTATTGCCGATAGATTGCCTGAGAATCGCGATGCCATGACGGTTCTGTCAAAACAGTTCAACACCGCCTTTGCCCATCATTGGGAGCGGATTATCGAGTTTCTGAAACTTCATTACGTCCTCACAAAACGCAACGACACGGCATTTTGGCGCGACAACGTCAGCCCAAGCTCGATTCCGGAAGGACTGAAAGAGCGTCTTGAACTGTGGCGGTATCACCCGCCAAGTGCGCAGGATTTTCCTTATCACAAAGAGATATTCTCGTGGCCCAGCTATCAATATGTCATGCACGGCATGGGTTTCGAGGCAAATTATGCTGCGCAGTCAAGCTCGGGACATGACGAACAATTTGCGAAGCGTTGCTTTGCCGCTGTCGCACAGTCACGGCAGCAGTCGGTTGCAGAAATGCCAATGCACCGTGACCTTCTGAACAAAATCTATCAATATGGATTGCAACCGGTTTGAAAAATCCGACATCGCTAAGCCTGTTAAATCCTGATCGTCATCGCGATGTCCGAATAATGCCCGGACCTGACATGACATCGGGGCATCGGCTCAATCACGCTCAAATCGGTTTGAGTGAAACAGGCGTTGCGGCATCCGACTACCCTTTGTTGTTTATGAAGGATGTCGAGAGCGGCCACTTCCGACTTGTTGCGCTGTTTGGTCTGCGGCCTGACGCGAATTGTTTCCTGATCAATGATCAGTGGCAAGCGACCTATTTGCCGCTGGCGGTTTTAGGATTGCCTTTCCGTTTGGGTGGCTCCGATCAATCATTGTGTATTGATGAGGAAAGCGATCTCGTGTCCACCGATACCGGTTCAGCACTCTATACAGGCGACGGCAACGAAACTGCAGAGTTGCTGCGCATCCGTTCAATGTTCGATTACTTGCGTAGTGACTTTGATTCCGCGAATGAATTTACGACAGCGCTTGTCGATCTGAACTTGCTTCGTCCGATCCATGTGACGCTGGAATTTGTAGACGGTGAAAATGAGCTGATTGCGGGGCTATATTCCATCAGTCCGCCTGGATTATCTGCTCTTGAAGACACCACCATATTGGATCTGCATCACCAGAAATTTTTGGACAAGATCCACATAATCATGAATTCATTGAGCCAGATGAACCGAATTCAGCAACTGTCTCATGTCCACTTTGATCGCGAAATCACGCGTTTGACAACCGAGATGACGTCTCAATGAGAACAGAACTTTATTGGTTCCGATCCGGGCTGCTGTAACGCATTTCCAATCCAAGCGCCCACCGCCTTTGAAATCCGGGCCAGTATCCGCTTTCTTTTTCGGTGGCCCTATTGCCGCCAACATTCTCCATTGGTGCCAGTGGCCAGACGCCATCGCCGCTCCGCGCGGTCGGTACGTTCAGAAATGTCGCTTTCGATGCGTCGCCTTTAAGATGGAGATCGAGAAACGCCGTGATGAAGTGCTGATTGATGGCGTTGATGCGCTCGGCGCGCCACACCGGTTCAGCAAAATACTCCCTTGTGGTAAAATCATCATTTGCCTCGGGTGGCGGGGGATTGCCGCCGACATTGTGTCGGGCATTGAGGAACAGCAAGAAATGTCTGGGTTTGACGGTCATCTGTTCGAATATCCAGGAGACACCTTGCGGGGTGTCGACAATATCATCATCGCTACCGCCGATCACCAATATCGGCTTTGTTGACTTCGCGAGCGACGCGGCCGTCCACGCGCGGCTCTCGGGGCGGCCGCCGAAAGGCGCAAGCGCAACAACAGCCCTGATCTTTGCCGCAACAGGCGCTCCATTGTCCTGGCCGTCAAAAATAGCCGCTCGTGCTTCTGCCGGTAATTGCTTGAAAACACTACTCGCGGAGTCATAGTTCATTCCTGCGGTAGCCAAAGCACCGAAACCACCCATTGAATAGCCAATCACGCCGATAGTGTTGGCATCAATCATCCTGCCCAATGGGTCCTTGTCGTTCGCCGCGCGCGAGGCAAAATGCGCGATTATTGCGCGCTGGTCCGCTGCCCGATTTATCAAGACGTTACCAAAGGAGACGGCCAGCGCCGCTCCGCCCGTTGCACGCTGATCCCTATGGTCAATGGCCACGACGACATAGCCCTTGGTCGCCAGATTTTCGGTCAGCCACGTCATAAAGCTGTCCCAGCCATTATAACCGTGAGATACGATCACCAGCGGGTGGCGTTGGTTTCCGGCGATCTTTGCGTTCTCGACGGCGAGACTGGGGATCGTAAACTGAAGTCCCTTGCCGTTCGGCTTTACCAAAACATGTTTGAAACTTGTCCTGGCAGATCCACGAGCGGTTTTTGCCGGATACCAGACGCGATATTTTATCGTTCGTGGCGCGCGCGTGATGCCGGCCGTTGTCAAAGTCACAACATTTGGCAAAACCAGCTCACCCGTTTGCATGCCAATGTCGTCTGGGCCAACTGCCGCAAGCAGTGGCGCATCCATCGGTGGGATTGCATAGGGCTGCCGTTCGGTGGGCTGCGCCAAAGCAGCGCCGGAAATCAAAGCGAGCAAAGCCCCGACGGCACATTTCATTTTCGTCATTCGATGATTGACCCTGTCGTCTGCGTTGGCAGGCAAAAAGCCCTTCTTTGGAGCAAATCCAAAGAAGGGCGAAAGTGCTTATACTATTTAGAAGTTGAGGCGAACACCAGCAGCGTAACGAGCGCCGGTATCGACATAGTCAAGAACCTGATTGTCAAATCGCCCAGTCGTTATGTTTCTGGCGTTGAAAACATTCGTGCCTTCGACGAAAATTTGAGCATATTTAAGAATGTCATAGCTTGCGCGCATATCGACCTGCTCAAATGCCCTGCGGAAGACCGGATCTCCGCCCTGGCCCGGGGTTACCAGAGCCTCGAGGAAACGACCCCGGCGGTTCCAGGCAACCCGCGCCGCGAATCCGCTTTTTTCATAGAATGCTGTCGCATTATAACTGTTGCCAAGCCCTTCGACCGCGAAGGAAGTGACTGTTGTCCCCTGATCGAAGCTGGCGTTGCTTTTGACAAAAGTGGCATTCAGCGCGACACCAAAACCATCCAAGGGAGAAGGCAAATAGGTGAAGCTGTGAACCGCGTTGAGTTCAAGGCCACGAACAGTAGCGGTCTCTGAATTGCGCGGACGGCGAACACTGAAAGTCGCCTGACGGGGGCCGGTTATCCCGTTCCCGATCGGCAAGTTTCCTGCATTGGCAATGGTGAAAACCTCATTAGACCGTGTCTGGACGATGAAATCCTTGATGTTTTTATAGTATATCGCCGCCGACAAGGTCGTCGTCGTCGAGGGATACCATTCGAACGACAAGTCAAAGTTGGTTGAGGTATAGGGCTTAAGATTCGGATTGCCACCGCTCGCATCGAGGCTGGCCGGACGTAGCACATCAAAATTGGTCCGGGGTGCCAGATCCCTTACCTGCGGCCTCGTTACTGTCCGCGATCCGGATAGCCTTGCGATGATCTCATCGGTCAGGTTTATTTTGATGTTCATGCTGGGCAGGAAATAATCATAGCTCGATTTCTGGCTGGTCGCTTGCGGTACGCCACCATTGGCAAATACGCCCTGATAAATGGTTGGATCGCCAAGTACCGGCAGAAGGTCCAGCAATTGTTGCTGCTGGCCATTTGCGGTCAGTTCGGTGTGCATGTAACGGGCACCGATGTTCACAACCCACGGCATCGACCCCAGAGTTCCCTTGAAATCGGCATCCAGATAGCCGGCGTAAACCTTTTCATTGATGGAAAATGAATTTGGTTGAACCGCCGCAGCAAAGCCATTTGTCGCAGCAAGCAGCGCTGCCGTCGTTCCAGGTGTCAAGCCACGTGCAACATCACGGGCAGCAGCCTGAGCCGGGCTTTCGAGAAATTTGAAATAGGCGTTGGCATCATATGTCTGGAAAACGGTGGGAACAGAGCCGTTGTTGCCAAGGAAGCGGCCGAGGTTAAGCGGGCTTAGCAAGGATGGCGACGAGAGTTCATTATAACCGCAATAGAGGCACAATGTGTTCGCATTCGTCGCAATCGTCTGGCTGCTCTTTTTGCGGTTGGTGTTGACGAACCCGAAGCGCACAGCGTCCAAAACGCCACCGTCGGATTTCCACTCGGTATCTAGCTTATACTCCATAACCCGCTCGGCCTCGTCATTGCCCGTACGCAAGGCGATATGGGTCCGTCCGAGAGCAGGATTTGTCAGGTTGCCGCTGTAGTTTACTGTCGACGGAAAGCCACTGCCTGTCGCTTCCTTGAATGTGTATTGGCTGGGAATGCCGATGACAGTGAAGTAATTTTTACCCCCGGCATCGTCATTTGCTTTCGACCAGGATGCGTCCAGTTTGACCGTCAGATTGTTATTGACCTCCCAGGACAGGTTCCCACCCAGCGCGCGGGTTTTTACAAACCGATTATTGGACGTCTGGATGAGATCCCCGACACCGTTTGTGGTCAATGATGTAACAGTCCGGTTGCCGTCAATCGTTGCCGCCACATAGCTTGACGGCTCAAACCAGCTTCCGAGCGATTCCACCCGGGAATTGACGTCGAATTTGTTGTAGAGTCCATCAATCGTCAGCGTGAGCTGATCGGCAGGCTTGAACTGCGCAGTCGCGTTGAACCCAAGCCGTTCACGCGATTGCGTGTCCCGGCCCGCATCCTGATTGCGCGGTGCAAACACGTTTGTAAAAAGCGGCGTCGCAGTCGGGCCGACGGTCGAGCCAGGCAGATACCCGCGGTTCTGGGTGAAGCGAACCTCGGAATCACGCTTTTGGTAAGAAACAGCTGCCAAAATGCCAATCGTATCATCGGCAAACGTGGTGCTGACCAGACCGAAAAGTTGCGGCGTAATGTTTTTGCTGTTGCGTTCATACAGCGCTTTGCCGGAGAAGACGGCCTTGAAACCGCCGAGATCGAGCGGACGGGGCGTCTTGACATTGAGCGTCGCGCCAATCCCGCCATCCTGCAATTGCGCCTGAGCGCTTTTATACACTTCGGCACCGCTGATCAGCTCGGCTGCCAAGAGATCGAAGCTAAATTCGCGACCCTGATTGTCGCTTGCAAATGTGCGGCCATTGACGAGCACGGTGTTAAAGGCCGGGCCAAACCCACGCACGGTAACAAAGCGCCCTTCGCCATTGCTGCGGTCAATCGCCACACCCGGAATGCGCTGTAAGGATTCGGCAACATTTGAGTCTGGGAATTTACCAAGGTCTTCAGTGCTGATTGCGTCCACAATCGCGTTTGAAACACGCTTGATGGCAGCCGAATTGCTCAAACTGCCCCGAATGCCGGTTACGATAATTTCTTCGCCGTTGCCATCTGCCGGTCGGGTATCTGGAGCATCTTGGGCGTGGGCTGCCGTTGATACAGACAGTCCGAATGCTATGCCCAATAATAATCTTGCCTTGATGCTCATAATACCCTCCATGCTTTTTTTGGTTTGAGTATGAACAGACAGCACATGACAAAGCGTCAAGCAGACGGGGCATATGGGGCCCGATTTTGCCTTCGCCGTGTCGTTTGCACATACCCCCTCATACTGACCTGAAAATTTCTAAAACGAATGTAACATGTTCGCAATCGAAAAATTCTAACCGTTACAGGCAATCTGTTTATTCGGCGCTGCGACAGATTTTCACGCCTACGCCGACAGTTGAGGTGAGGCTCAGAAAACTATCGGACAGCTTCTGATCCGTGAAGAGCCAGTCGATCTGGGAGAGGTGACCAAAACGTGACATCGCACGGCGCCCAAACTTGCTGTGGTCGGCAACCAATATCGTTTCACGGGAATTTGCTATGATCGCTTCGGCATTGCGGGTCTCTTGATAGTCGAAATCCAGCAAGGCCCCGTCGTTGTCGATTCCGCTCACGCCGATGATGCCAAAATCGAGCCGGAACCTCTCAATAAACTCGGTCGTTGCGGGCCCGATTATCCCACCGTCTCGTTTTCGCAACTGGCCTCCCGCGATCATGACTTCAAAATCATCGTTATTCGACAATATCGTCGCTACATGCAAATTGTTGGTCACGACTTTTAGGTTTTTATGATTAATCAGAGCTTTGGCGACCATCTCCGTGGTGGTGCCGATATTCAGAAACAACGAACTGCCATTCGGGACGTGCTTCGCAACTTGGGCGGCAATATGCCGTTTCGCTTCGACAAACGTCTGGAGGCGGTGATGATAAGCTTCGTTTTCAACGCTGGTTGCCTGCCCTGCTCCCCCGTGGAATCGCTGCACAAGGCCTTGTTTGCATAATATATTGATGTCGCGCCTGATGGTTTGCGGAGTTACGTTAAACTGTTCGACCAGTTGCTCCGTCGCAGCAAATCCCTGATTCTTGACCACCGCCAAAATCGCATTTTGTCGCTCGCTGATTGCGTTGCCCATATTCCGCCCCTTACGCGAAGCCTCTGGTCAGGTCTGCACTGCGTCTTTTTCAAAGCGCACAAAATTTGCGCTCTGAAGCTCATAAATGCCTAGTTTGAGCACTTAGGACTGCGAGCTTTCTAGCAATCGCGGCGCGATTCAAGTGATATTTTGATGTTCGTATTCAATCCTTGTTATTTGCGAAAAGGAAAGTAGCCTTCGGATAACAAACCTTGGTGCGGGACGACATTCTCGCAAATCGAGGATGATGCGGGGAGTATGCGATGTTTCAAGAGGGCGGATCGGCAATTCAGATAGCGATTTTTTTCGGGTTGACCGGGCTGATTGCGCTGATGACCTATTTGAAAGTTCACGGGAAAGGCGCCGGGCGCGATAGCAGTTCCAAAGAGGTGTTCCTTGCAGGCGGCGGACTGAGCTGGCTGTTTGTGGCAGGCTCAATCACATTGACCAATCTCTCTACAGAGCAGCTGGTCGGCATGAACGGTAACCAGATGTTGCTGCTGGCCTGGTGGGAATTGTCGGGCTTTGTCGGGCTGATGATTTTGGCATTCATCTTTGTGCCGATTTATTATCGCAACCAATGCACGACGGTCACTGAATTGCTCGAGCGGCGGTACAAAGGCGGCAGCATCCGCACGGTGATTTCGGCAATGTTTCTAGGGGGTAATATCCTCATTTATCTGCCCGCCGCGCTATATAGCGGAAGTCTGTTTTTGCAGTCGCTGTTTGGCACCGACTATTCCCTTTTGGTCTATGCAGCCCCGATGGCAATCATAGCCGCTGCTTACACGATTACGGGTGGGCTTCGTGCGGTGGCCGTGATGGATACCTATTCGGGTATTGGCCTGCTTGCGATAGCGTTGCTTGTTGTGTTTCTCGCGCTGGCAGCGGTTAATTTCGACATATTTACAGGGGTCCCTGAATTCAGGACCAGCATGGTGGGCGCGATCGATTCACCCATACCATTCCATACCCTGTTCACCGGAATGATCTTTATCCAGATATTTTATTGGTCAACCAACCAGAATATAACACAAAAAGCGATGGCCGCGCCCAATGTGAAGGAAGCGCAAAAGGGTGTATTTGCCGCAGCAGCGGTGCGCGTGCTGGTCATTCCGGCGATCGTGGTGATCCCTGGTGTCGTCGCATTCAAATTGTTCGGCGATGTTAACGATGCAGCTTACGGCAAGCTCGTGGCGCAGGTCTTGCCCGGTTGGATGTCGGGCGCTTTCGCCGCAATGATGGCTGCCGCTGTGATTGCGCATACCAGCGCCATTCTCAACAGCTCGGTCGCACTCTATTCGATCGATTTCCACGAGAAATTTATCGCCCCAATTGCAAAACCCTGGAAAATCGCCGCAATTGCCACTGTCATACTTACGATAACGTCGATCCTGATGGTGCCGGTTTTTCAGAATGCGGAAAGCATTATCAACCTGCTGCAACAATTGAACGGACTCTTCTCGATGCCGATCCTGTCGGCATTCATTGCCGGTCTGTTGTTCCGCAACGTCGACGCGCGTGCTGCAGTTGGCGGGTTGGTTTGGGGATTGGGCAGCTACGCTGTCCACAATTTCATCCTCTATGCACCCAATGCCGATTTTGGTGGGCAAACCTACTATCAGCATTGGGGCTTGCCGTGGCTCCACTATATCGACGTAATGGTCATTGTGTTGGCCACGTCCGTCGCTGTCTCGCTCATCGTCAACCGGTGGGTCTTTGGAAACCGCGCGATCTTTATATTTGGTTCGGCGGGGCGCGCTATTCGCCGTGCCGAAGGAGCTGTAATTGATGCGGGATTGGGCAAAATGCATTGAATCGAGCCGTCGAACGCCGCGCAGAACCCCAATGATCTGCTCTTCGGTAAACCGGCTTCGCCGCATCACTCGTCTCCATCTGACGAGCTAACTTACCAATGGCATGAATTCTGGGGAGCAGGTCAGGTCCTGACTCTAGATTTCCGCCCGTGCACTAAGCGATAAAGTGCAGGCAGGACGATCAGCGTTAGAATTGTCGAGGATATGATTCCGCCGATCACCACCGTCGCCAGGGGGCGCTGCACTTCCGACCCAGCACCAACATTGAGCGCCATTGGCACAAAGCCCAACGAAGCGACCAGCGCGGTCATCAACACAGGTCGGAGCCGGGTCAGCGCGCCTTCGCGGATTGCCTCGTCGAGCTTCATGCCCTGTTCGCGTAAATCCTTGATGAAGGATAGCATGACGACGCCGTTCAGCACCGCAACACCTGACAGTGCGATGAAACCGACGCCTGCCGAGATCGACATCGGAATATCGCGCAGCGCCAAGGCCGCGACGCCACCCGTCAGTGCGAGCGGAACCCCCGAGAATACAATGGCGGCATCCTTGGTCGATCCGAACAGCATGAACAGCAACCCGAATATCAGCGCCAAGGCAAGCGGCACCACAATTTGCAATCGCGTTGTCGCTGATTGAAGCTGCTCGAACGTGCCGCCATATTGGACATAATAGCCTTCTGGCAGTGTCACATCGCTGTCGATCTTCGCGCGCAATTCGGTGATGAACGACCCTAAGTCGCGGCCACGGACATTGGCGGTAATGACGGCGCGGCGTTTGCCGTTCTCGCGGCTGATCTGGTTGGGGCCAACTGACAATCCAATATCAGCGACCTCCGATAGAGGCACAAACTCGCCGCCACCTTCCCCCGTGCGCGCGATGGGCAAGCGGCCAAGCTGATCGAGATCGGTTCGTGTCGCTTCCGGCAAGCGCACGACGACAGCAAACCGCCGGTCACCTTCAAACACTTCGCCAGCGTTGCGGCCACCAGTGGCCGTAGAAACTGCATCCTGCACATCCTTGATGTTAATGCCGTAGCGCGCGAGCATTGCCCGGCGCGGGGTCACCGAAAGCACTGGCAGGCCGGTCACTTGCTCCAGTTTCACATCTTCGGCACCCGGAATGGACTCAAGGATCGTCTCGAGCTCGCCGCCGGTTTCCAGCAGTCTGTCCAGATCTTCGCCAAACAGCTTCACGGCAACATCGGCACGCACGCCTGCGATCAGTTCGTTAAGCCGCATCTGGACAGGCTGCGTGAACTCGTAATTATTGCCCGGTATCTTCTGCACCGCTGCATTCAGTTCATCGACAAGCTGCGTCCTTGCCTTGCGCGGATCGGGCCATTCGCTGCGGTCTTTGAGCATGATGAAATTATCCGCAACCGATGGCGGCACCGGGTCGGTCGCCACATCCGCCGTGCCGATTTTGGCAAACACCCGCTCGACTTCGGGGAACTGGCTGATCCGCTTTTCAAGCGATTCCTGCATCTGCACGGCTTGGCCCAGACTGGTGCCGGGAATGCGCAGTGCGTGCATGGCGATGTCGCCTTCGTCGAGATTCGGGATAAATTCCGAGCCCAGCCGGGTCGCGCCATATCCGCTGAGCGCGACCAGCACGACGGCGGCAGCGATCAGGACTTTGCCGTGCGTCACGGTGCGATCCAATATGCCGGCATAGCGCGTGCGCGCCCATGCCATGATGCGGTTGTCTTTCTCCTCGACTTTGCCGGTGACGAACATGGCGATGGCGGCGGGGACAAAGGTAAGCGACAACAACATTGCGGCAGTGAGCGCCAGCATCACGGTGATTGCCATTGGATGGAAGGTTTTACCTTCGATCCCCGACAGCGCGAAGATCGGCAGATAGACGACGGTGATGATGATCACGCCGAAGATCGACGGGCGGATGACTTCGCTGCTCGCTTTGGCAACCAATCCAAAACGCTCGTCGCGGTCGAGCAGGCGACCAGCCTTGTGCTGGGCTTCGCCCAATCGCCGCAAGCAGTTTTCAACAATGATGACGGCGCCGTCCACGATGAGCCCGAAATCGAGCGCGCCTAGGCTCATCAAATTGGCAGAGACGCGCCCCGCAGCCATGCCGGTCAGCGTCATCAACATGGCGATGGGAATAACGGCAGCGGTAATCAGCGCCGCCCGGACATTGCCGAGCAGCAAGAACAGGATAACGATGACCAGCAGCGCCCCTTCGGCGAGGTTTTTCTCGACTGTCGCAATCGTCCGCTCAACCAGTTCGGTGCGGTCATAAAGCGGTTGTGCAACAACGCCCGACGGCAACGACTTGTTGACTGCCTCCAGCCGTTCTGACGCTGCCTGCGCAACAATGCGCGGATTGCTACCGGTCAGCATGTATATCGTGCCGAGCACAATCTCTTTGCCGTTTTCGGTTGCGGCACCCGTGCGCAACTCCGAACCAATCACGACTTCGGCTATGTCGCCAATCCGGATCGGAACGCCGCCGCGCTTCGCAACGATGATTTGCGATAAATCGGTTTCGGTCTCGGCGCGGCCCGGCACCCGGATCAGGACTTGCTCGCCAGCGCGCTCGACATAGCCCGCGCCCGCATTGGCATTGTTCGATTCAAGCGCGTTCACAACGTCGGACAATGAAATGCCAAGGGCAGCAAGCTGCTCGGCATTGGGTGTCACATGATATTGCTTGGTATAGCCGCCAACGGTGTTGACCTCTGCAACGCCGGGTACATTGCGCATTTGCGGACGGACAACCCAATCGTGAAGCGTGCGGAGATCAGTCGGCGTCCACGCGCTGCCATCTGATTTGCGCGCGCCCTTTTTGGGCGTCACCGAATACATGAAAATCTCGCCAAGTCCGGTTGCTGTCGGCCCCATTTGCGGTTCGATACCTGGTGGCAATTGCGACTTGGCCGCTTGCAACCGCTCATTGACGAGCTGGCGCGCAAAATACAGGTCGGTGCCGTCTTCGAACACGACTGTGACCTGGCTCAAGCCGTATCGAGATACCGAACGAGTGTAATTAAGCTTGGGCACGCCCGCCAAAGCGGTTTCAATCGGATAGGTAATCCGTTGCTCGGCCTCCAGCGGCGAAAAGCCTTCCGCCTCGGTGTTAATCTGCACCTGCACATTGGTGATATCAGGCACAGCGTCGATCGGCAGGCGCGTGGCGCTCCAAATGCCAAGCGCGGTGAGCAGGGTCACAACAATCAGCACCAGCCAGCGCTGGCGGATCGAAATTTCGATTATGTTGGCAAGCATGTTCGGGTTTCCGATCAGTGGTCGTGGCTTGCGCCGGACTTTTCAATGTCCGCGCGGATCAGGAACGCGCCCTTGGCAGCATAGCGCGTGCCGGGCTTGATCCCCGACAGCACTTCGGTCCATTCGGGCGTCTTGCGACCGAGTTCGAGCATCCGCACTTCATAATCCTCGCCAAAATTGGCGAACACGACGGTGAAGTCTCTGAACCGTTGCAAGGCTTGCGTGCGCACGGCGAGCGGTACAGTGACGGCATTGACCGTGACCCGCCCGTGCAGCGCCATACCGGGCCGCCAGCGACCATCGCGGTTGGGAAGGCTGGCGCGGACGAGTGCCGTTCCCGCCGCTGCGTTGCCTTCGGGCAGATAGCCGCTGAGCACGCTGGCCGCGACGGGCTGTCCGTCCAGTGTTTCGATGTCTATTTTCTGGCCTGGCCTGATGGTGCCCAAGTCACGCGGGAAAATGTTGAACACCACTGTCGTCTGGCCGGGATCGGTGATCACATAGATCGGCTGGTCAATAGCAACATTGCCGACATTGGCGTTGCGTTCGGCAACAACCCCGCTGACGGGTGAATACACAGGATAAATTTGCAGCGATTCACGCGATTCGATGCGCGCCAACAACTGGCCTTTTTTGACATAATCGCCGATCGCCTTGGTGACGAGCATGACCTTGCCGGGAAATTGCGCGCGGATTTCCGAACGCGCCGATGTTGCAAGCTGTACAACGCCTTCGACCTCGCGGATGTCGCTAATCGTTGCGGGACCAACGGTCTCGATTTCGATACCGCCATCCTTTGCGGCAGCAGCCGAGATTTTCGAACGACCTTCGGGGTTGGCAAATTTCCAGACATGGCGCTTGCCGTTTTCGACCGCGACGACTTCGACGTCGAAGCTGTGCGGCTCGACGACGACACCGTCGCCTTGAAGATATTTGTTCTCGGGCTTGAACGCGAACTTGTTGATCTCTCCGTCCAGCCGCTTCAAGGTCACCGTCAGGTTTACCGTCTTGGGATCGACCGGCTTGCCGTTACGGCTCGGGAAAACCCGGTATACCGGCGGCACGCCGTCTTCGAAGATCGTCATTTCGACAGCGAAGTCACCATCGCGCAGCATCCGGCCACGGTTCGGACCCTTTTCTGGTTCTCCAGCCTTGGCACCTTCTTCAGATGGCATGTCGGCGCCGCCGCCGCAGGCAGCGAGCGGGACAATCATCAACAATGCTGCAAGCGCAGGAAAAAAACGGTGGGATTTCATGGTTGGATCTCCATTGACGACGCGGAGTCAAAGCGTCCGGTCAGCCGGTCGATTTCTGTTTGAAGGTCGCGATACTGGGTGTTGGCCTCAAGCCACTTGTCCTGCACTTCGAGGATGGCGTCGGCAGCATCCTGGATATCGCGGAAGGTGAACCCACCGCGATTATAGCCTTCGCGGACCTGCTCGAGCGTCTTGTAGGCGCGGGGGTAAACTTCCTCCATAAGTGCATCGGCGCGGGTCTGTGCGGACTCGGCGTCGGCTCGAAGCGAAGCCAGACGGCGCAGCTTTTCGAGACGCACCGCTTCGGCAGCAAATGAGAGGCGGTCCTTTTCAGCCCGCGCGCGGTCGATGCCGCCTTGGTTGCGGTCAAACCGGCCAAGCGGAATGGTGATACCAGCCACTGCTGCGACATCATTGGTGCCGCGCAAAAACCGTGTGCCGCCACTAACCGTATAATCCTGAGTGCGTTTGGTTTCTTCAACAACAACAGCGGCGCTCGCGCGGGCGACCCGTGCTTCGATTAGCTTTTCATCGGAAGGCGCCAGTTTATGCCGAACGCCGTCACGCGCCATCAATGCGCCATCGACGCTTAGTGCTTTGCCGTCGCCGCCCCAATATCCGGCGAGCAGATGGCGTGCAGCGTCCATTCGAAACTCTGCCTGCTCAACGCCAATACGCGCGCTTGCGACGCGGGCAGCGGCTCGGGTTTCGACAAAAAGAGGGTCTTTATATCCGCGCACCCGCCGCAGCGCTTCGGTTTGCAATTTCCGTTCGGTCGCGAGCCGGAACTGCGAGATCCGCAATATATCCTTGGCGATCACCACATCAAAAAACGCACGTTGTACTGATGCCGCAAGGTCAAGCCTGGTGACATTGGCGGACGCTTGCGCGACATCAATTTCCTTGTCTGCCAACGTGACGCGGGCCGCACGCTTGCCGCCGCGCTCAATCGGCTGATTATACGTGGCGGTGATCTCAGCGCGACCCAGGACATTATAGGGTCCTGTACCAATGAAGTTCTCGGCTTCGACCGTTACCGACGGGTTTGGACGGACATCTGCCTGAACGCGGCCAGCACGCGCGCCAGCAATCGCGGCATCGTCGGCCTTGAGCAACGGTGCTGCCGCAATGGCCTTTGCAATTGCTTGTTCAAGCGTAACCATTTCGGCGAAGGCCGGCTGGCCTGCCATATATAACGCCCCTGCGAACAACGCGGCGCGTGTCAATTTTAACATGGGAGGACTCCTGATCCAAAATCACGGGCAGCGAGCGCAGAAACGTTCGCTTGCGGCGATAAGATCAGGCGGAGGGTGGCTGTATGGGTGGCCTAGAACTCAAAGACGCCAGAATTTTGCTCGGCGGGTGCAGATTAGCCTGCCGATTAGGTGCCGAGACATTCAAGATGCCCGGCGCGGTCGCAACAAGACCCACTGACATGTGATGATGCGTGATTATCTCACCGGAGAGATCGGCAGGCGCACCGTTGTCACGATCATCGACAATTTCATCTAAATGATGATCGCTGTCTGCAATATTATGGGAATGAACAGAGTTCGCGCCATGATCGTGCGATGCTGGAGACGCATGAACGCCCGACGCAAGAACCGCAAAAATCAGAATGAATGAGGCAAACCATGCACGCATGAGCTCGAGCTATCAGCAGTTATGCTCATCGACAACAGAATCCTTGCCTGACAGACCACAGTCGCTCTTGGGCTTTTGACCCTAGTGAGCGGTAGCCATGACAATCTGCCGCCTGATCACCCGCATTTGCGCGAGGCGCACGGTGGCGCGAAGGCGGCCCCGGTCGGGGGCGGGCCGTAAGCCGCCTGTCATGCGGATGCCGGACAATATTTTTTCACATAATCGCCGTGACTGGGCATATGCTCGACAACGAAGCGGATTGATTGCTCCATTGCGTCAATTTCCTGTCCTGTCGCCGGTTCGCTCACGGCATCCGCCATTGCATTATGCCCGGCCATCACAATGCCCTGGCCCATCATCACTGCCGCCCAGCTCGTTTCGGTAAACAGTTCGTCATCCTCGCGGAAGATCTGGCCATTGTGGCGAAACAAGTCGATCTTTTCGGTCAGGCTGTCGGGCACGTCCATCGTGCGGCAATAGTTCCAGAACGGGCTGTCGTCGCGGCTCGTCGCTTTGTAGTGGAGGATCAGGAAGTCGCGGATCCGGGCATATTCCTTGCCGGTCAGCCGGTTAAACGCATCTTCCTGCGCCTGTGTGATGCCGTCGAGCGACAGCAGCGCGATCAGCTTGTTGATCCCCGTATTGATCAGATGGATCGAGGTTGACTCCAGCGGCTCCATGAAACCCGACGCGAGCCCCAGCGCCACGACATTCTTGTTCCAGAACTTTTTACGCCGCCCTGTGACGAAGCGCAGGAAATTCGGCTCGGCAGCGGGCTTGCCCGCGATGTTGTTGACGAGAATGGCATGCGCCTCGTCATCGGACATGAACTCGCTGCAATAAACGTGACCGTTGCCGTTGCGATGTTGCAGCGGCACCTGCCATTGCCATCCGGCAGCATGCGCCGTCGCGCGTGTGTAGGGTAAGGGTCCGCTGCCGTCCTCGCGCAAGCACGGCAGCGCCACCGCGCGATTGCAGGGCAGATAGTGGGACCAGTCATCATATCCGGTTTTCAGCGCCTGTTCGATCAGCAGGCCACGAAATCCCGAGCAATCGATAAACAGGTCGCCCTTCAGGATCGTGCCGTCTTCCATCATGATCGACGAGACGAAGCCGCTTTCGCCATCGAGCGTGACGTCGGTAACCTTGCCTTCGCGGCGCTCGACACCTCTGGTCTCTGCATAGGTGCGCAGGAAGCGCGCATAACGCCCCGCATCGATATGATAGGCGTAATTGACGGGCGGAAGATCCTCGCGCTGATAATCCTCGGTGCGGGCAAAGCGGCCGAAATGCGCTGCCATCGTTTCGACGTTGAACACCTGAATCGGGCGCTTGTCGCCCGCCTGACGATATTTATGCCAGACGTGATGGAACGAGATTCCGTCGACCTGATAGCCGTAATTGCCGAAAGGGTGGATATAGCTGTCGCCAATCTTGCCCCAGTTGACGAACTGGATGCCAAGTTTGAAACTGCCCTGGACGGCGGCAAGCATCTCGCGCTCGTCGATTTCGAGCAGTTTGCTGAATTCCAGAAATGGCGGAATCGTCGCTTCGCCAACGCCAACAGTGCCGATTTCCTCCGATTCGATCAGCGTGATCGTCACCTGACGCCCGGCGCGAATCCGCGACAGCGCAGCGGCTGCCATCCAGCCCGCCGTCCCGCCGCCGACGATCACAATGTTTTCTATTGCCACAGCATGCCGCTCCCTTGTTGCCTGCATACGCATATATCGTGACAGCGCAAATTGTGAACGTTCATATTAGCACTTGTGAACGCTCTCAATCCGAGTTACGTTTGAAAATGACGGAGGGATCATATTCTCCGCAGATACACTGAGGGAGGATAAATTGGCTCGCAAAATCACATCGGGACCGTCGCGTTCGTGGCGCCTTATGGCGCTGACAACGGCTTCGACTCTGGCGCTGAGCGCCGTCGCTGCCCAGTCTGCGTTTGCACAAGCTGCTGCTGATCCCAAAGCAACCGTCGAAAGCGCTGATCAAGAAGACGAGATCATTGTCACCGGCTTTCGCCAATCGCTGGCAAGTGCCCAGAACATAAAGCGCGCTGCAGACACGTTTGTCGACGTGATCACGGCCGAAGATATCGGCGCGCTGGCCGACCGGTCCGTGGCCGAAGCGCTTCAGCGTGTGCCAGGGATCAACATCTCCCGCTTTGAACAGCGCAATGATCCCGATCGTTTCTCGGTCGAAGGGTCGGGCGTGATTATTCGCGGCCTTACCTATGTTCGTTCGGAACTGAATGGTCGCGACATTTTCTCCGCCAACGGGGGGCGCGAGCTGTCGTTCAACGATGTCTCGCCCGAACTTCTGGGCCGCGTCGAAGTGTTCAAGAACGGCACGGCCGACATGATCGACGGTGGCATTTCCGGCACGGTCAACCTTGTCACCCGCAAGCCGCTGGACAAGGCCGGCTTCCATCTCGCGGGGACGGTAGAGGCCAATTATGGCGATCTGGCGAAAAAATGGTCGCCGGGCTTTTCGATTCTCGGTTCGAAAACATTCGAGACGAGCCTTGGCACGTTCGGTATTCAGCTTGCCTATGCCCAGTCGGAGCTGGTGACCCGGACCGACGCGTCGCAAATCACGGATCCGTGCTATCGTGCGCCGACGCTGGACGCCGGCTGTATCCGCGTGCGCTCGGTCGGCTCGGGTGGTTTCGGCGGCGGTCCGCAACTTAATGCTTCCAACTTTCCGCCTAATGGCGCGGTCTTCGTTCCGAAAGGGGCGGGCGTTCGAACCACGGACCTGACGCGCGACCGCAACGCGTTTTCGGCCGTCGGCCAGTGGGAAAGCAACGATGGCCGCGCAAAGCTGACTGTCGAGTATCTGCGCGCGAAAACCGAAGCGACGCTCAACGAATTTGCGGTTTTGGCGCTGGTCAACGACGATGGCCTTTTCCCGACGATCGCGCCGGGCACAACGCCAACCTTTAACGGCAACCAGTTTGCGACCGGAACGCTGACGCAGGTCCAGCCATTTACGGGCGGGCGCGGAATTCCAACCGAACTGCTGCGGTTCCAGCGTGAAGATGCGGCAAAAACCGAGGATTTCTCGGTTCAACTGAAACTGAGTCCCACGGATCGCTTGCGTTTTAATTTCGAATTCCAGCGCATCAAATCAGACCGGACCGAAAATGGCATCATTTCGGCGATGCAGACCTATACCGACGTCGCTATCGACAATTCCGGAAATACGCCGCAGGTCCAGTTTCTCCAGCCCGGGACGACCAACTCGCCAACCGGCTACTTCAATGACCCGGCGCGGACATTCTTCTGGTTCCTGCTCGATAATCAGGTCAAAAACGAAGGCGAGCTGTCGAGCATGCGCTTCGATGGCGAATATGATGTCAGCGATGAGGGATTTTTCAGGAAGGCTCGCTTTGGTGCGCGCTGGGGCGATCGTAACCGCGTCACGCGCAACGCCAATTTTTCAAACTGGGGTAATCTGGGTGCGCCGTGGACTGGCCGTGGCGGCAACTGGAACTGTGCTGATTTCCAGGCATTTGGCTGCGGGGGTGCCTATGTCAAAGATTTCCCGAACTCAGCTCAGCTTCGCAATCCCTTCGGCAATGGCTTTCAGCGCGGTAGCGGACCAGTTCCGCTCGGCAACGGCTCGGCTTTTTTCTTTGGCGGCGACAATGTTCTCGCGGACTATTTGAGCGGCGCGGTCCGGACCCAAGCAAGCGCAATCACGGCCTTTACTCTGACGCCGAATGCGTGGTTTCCGATCTCGGCACGGAACAATGCCGTTCCCGGCGGTCCGTGGACGGCCGGCGAGATTTCCGACGTCGATGAAGCCACCGTCGGGGCTTATGCGCGGGTCGATTTCGGTGCGGACTTCGGCGGGGACATCAAGCTGGATGGTAATGTCGGCATTCGCTATGTTGAAACCACCGTCCGCAGCGGCGGGTCGATCACGTTCCCGACGGGTCAGTTTTTCGACAACCCGCCCGGTGGCAACGGCGATGGCGTGGTCAGTGTTGCCGAACTCCAGGCGGCGTGCACCCGCGTTCAGGCAGGACAGGTTGCACCTGGCTATTGTGGCCTGACGCCTGCACGTTTGGCTCAGTTCGCCTCGGTCTTCAGCGGTGAGGTGATCGACGACAGCGCAAATATCAAATTCGATCATTGGTTGCCCAGTTTCAACGCGAGGATCGATTTCGGCAACGGCATGCTGGTGCGCGGTGCCGTGTCGAAGGGCATCTCGAGGCCCG
>JAYUQI010000161.1:0-9452 GCA_043756805.1 Sphingomonas sp. | reverse complement strand
CCCACGCGCCGGTTGAACGCTCAATCACTGAGAACATCGCAAAACCGCGAATGTCCCACGCCCCGCGCATTGTGCACAACTGTCGCCATGTTTCCGCGCGCGAAGCAACGCCGCCAATGAAGCGCATCGTCTCCTCGTCCGAATTCATGGTCGTCCAGCCGTCGAGATCGGACGCTTCGGGCACGCGCAGGATCAGGTTTTCGGTTTCGATGACCGGATAGCCGCTCATCCGAAACGCGCCTTCAAGGCCAGCATCGCCAGCGCCGCTTTCGCCGCTTCGCCGCCTTTGTCTTTCTCGGTCGGCTTCGCGCGCGTTAATGCCTGAGCCTCATTCTCAACTGTCAGGATGCCGTTGCCGATCGCAAGACCGTCCATCGTCAACGCCATGATCCCGCGCGCGCTTTCGCCCGCCACGATCTCGAAATGATACGTCTCGCCGCGGATCACCACGCCCAGCGCGACATAACCGTCATAACGCCCGCTTTCCGCCGCGAGCGAGATTGCGCCCGGCACTTCAAGTGCACCAGGCACGGTAATGGTGTCATGCACATGCCCCGCATCCTCAATCGCTGCCCGCGCGCCTTCGAGCAAGAGGTCGTTGAGATGATCATAAAAGCGCGCTTCGATGATAAGAATTTTGGCCATTTCGGATCCCTTTTTCTCCTAGTGCAACGAAGCGCCGATAATGCCAAGCGCGCCAACCATGATAAGCGCAGCACCGATAAGGCGGCGACGGTCAACAGCTTCGCGCAGGATACGGTGGCCGATCAGCATGCCAATCAGGACACTCGTCTCGCGAATCGCGGCAACCGCGCCGATGGGGGCGAGACTGAGCGCATAAAGTGCGGGAACGAACGACACCGGGGCCATGATTCCGGCTACTATGCCGGCCCCCCAGTCGGCCACAAATTGCTTCCACGCATCTTGCTTTCGTAAAAGCACAAAAGCGATGGGCATCGAAAACCCATCGAGTACGAAAAACCAAGCGATGAATTTGAACGCATCGGGGGACATGCGCATGCCCTGAGCATCGACGACAGTGTAGGCAGTGGTCAGCAGGCCCGTCATGACCGCGGCTGCCATGCCAAGGCGACTGATGGATCGCCCGATGGCCAGTGCAATAATGCCAGTGCTGACAATGGAAATGCTGATCATAACCGCTGTGCCGGGCAGTTCGCGCAAGATAACGGCAGCCGACAATGCGGTCGCAATTGGCGCGATGCCGCGTGCGATCGGATAAGCAACGGTGAAATCGGTTGCCGAGTAGGACCAGCTGAGCGTCAGTTGATAGACGGCATGAAGCCCTGCCGCCGCAACAAGCAACGGAACAAGCGACCGAGGCGGCAAGCCGGTCCACACCGCAACCGGCAGCGCGATAACCAGCCCGATCAGTCGCACCCAAGCCTGCACGGCCAGCTTGTCGTTCCCCGACTTTACTGAAGCGTGGGCAGCTGCCGTGGTCATCGCCGAAAATGCGGCAAGAACCAGTCCCCAGCCGACTGGACTCACGCCTCCGGAATCGGCTGTTCACCGATAATATTCAAACCATAGCCTTCCACGGCAATCACATTGCGATGTGCGTTTGTCAGCAACGTCATGTCATGCACGCCAAGATCGGCAAGGATCTGCGCGCCGATACCGTAGCTGCGCA
Source organism: Sphingomonas sp. (assembly GCA_043756805.1). Taxonomy (GTDB): domain Bacteria; phylum Pseudomonadota; class Alphaproteobacteria; order Sphingomonadales; family Sphingomonadaceae; genus Sphingomonas_O. The sequence goes on along the minus strand of JAYUQI010000161.1, from coordinate 7,801 downwards.
GGTCCATTTCGGTGCGTGGCTTGCCGCCGATTTCGTTCGTCAGGCTGTTGGGATCGTTGGGCATGAGCAGCACGATAAGCCCCGACCCGACCTTGCCGATTTCGCCCATCGCGCGTTGCAATGTTCGTTTGCGCGGCCCCTGCTGCCCGAGCAGGTCGGCGAAAATCGAAATGCTGTGCATGCGCACCAGCGTTGGCGTGTCCGGCAAAACCTTGCCCATTTGCAGGACGACATTGGTCGAGCCATCGACTTTGTTGCGATAGGTCATCGCTTTCCAGTCACCGCCATAATCCGAAGTGAACTGGCTTTCGGAAACGCGCTCGACGAGATGATCGTTGCGCATCCGATACGCGATCAGATCGCGAATCGTTCCCATCTTCAGCCCGTGAAGACGGGCAAAGCAGAGCAGATCATCCATCCGCGCCATCGTCCCGTCATCTTTCATGATCTCGCAGATCACGCCCGAGGGATTGAGACCCGCGAGCCGCGACACATCGACTGCCGCTTCGGTATGTCCCGTGCGGACGAGGACACCACCGTCGCGCGCGATCAATGGAAAGACGTGGCCCGGCGTGACAATATCATCGGCGCCCTTGCTGGCATCAATCGCCACCGAAATTGTCCGCGCACGATCCGCCGCAGAAATGCCCGTCGTCACGCCTTCGCGCGCTTCGATCGACGTGGTGAACGCAGTCTCATGCCGTGTTCCGTTCGCGCGGCTCATCAGCTCGAGACCGAGCTGGTCAACGCGCGACTTCGCCATGGCCAGACAGATCAGCCCGCGCCCATGCGTCGCCATGAAATTGATCGCGTCGGGCGTCGCCATCTGCGCCGGGATGATCAGATCGCCTTCATTCTCGCGATCCTCGTCATCGACCAGAATATACATCCGGCCGTTGCGCGCTTCCTCGATAATTTCCTCGATCGGCACCAGTGCAGGGCGGTCGTCACTGGCAGCAAGATACACCTCGAGCTTGCGCAACGTTTCGGCCGTCGGGTTCCAGTCCACGTCATCAAGATCACGCAGCGTATTGGCATGCAGCCCCGCCGCGCGGGCAAGACCGGAGCGCGACACGCCGCCACTGGCGACGTGGGCGCGGAGTTTTTCGATAAGAACTGTGCTCATTCATTGAATGAATAACATTTCAATGTGAATGTCAATCAAGATTTCACACTGTAATGGCGGAGAGGCAGGGATTCGAACCCTGGGTACCCTCACGGGCACGCCGCATTTCGAGTGCGGTGCTTTCGACCACTCAGCCACCTCTCCGCAGAGGACAAGGCCGTTTGCAAGGCCTTGGCGAAATCGAAGTGCGGCGCTTAGCGAAGCAAATCAACATTGCCAAGACTGTGTGGCGACTGTTGCGCTTGTGTTGGCGCGAATAAACCCTAAATTACACTCATGCACATGCACAATGCCATTCCCAAAGACGTCAAGCTCCCATCGGTTGCCCACGCGCGGTTCGATATTGGTGACATCGTGCGACACCGCCATTTCGATTTCCGCGGTGTGATTTTCGATGTCGATCCGGTCTTCGCCAACAGCGATGAATGGTATGAATCGATCCCTGAATCGATCCGGCCATCGAAAGACCAGCCCTTTTACCATTTGCTCGCCGAAAATGCCGACAGCAATTATGTTGCTTATGTCAGCCAGCAAAATCTGGTCGTCGATGACAGCGACGAACCCGTCGATCACCCCGCCATCGCGGGCATTTTCGACGGTTTCGAAGGCGCGCGCTACAAGCTAAAGGCCGGGCACCGCCATTAAATGATCCTGCACGGCTACTATCGGTCGTCAGCGTCATTCCGCGTCCGCATTGCGCTCAATCTCAAAGGCATCGCGTATCAAAGCAACGCGTGGCATTTGCGCGACGGCGCGCATCTTGAGGCCGCGTTCGGCGCAATCAACCCGCACAAGCTGATCCCCGTGATTGACGATGACGGCGTTTTGATGACGCAATCGCTGGCGATCATCGAATATCTTGACGAAACGCATCCCGCGCCGCCCTTTCTGCCGTCAAATCCGGCCGATCGCGCTTATGTTCGCGCGCTGGCCCAAAGTATCGCCTGCGATATTCACCCGATCGATAATCTGCGTGTCCTGAAATATCTCCGCGAGCATTTTGCGGCGGATGAAGAAGCTGTCGGGCGATGGTATAATCACTGGATCGCAACAGGCTTTGCCGGAATCGAGGCAACGCTTGCCGCCAGTCCACATAGGGGCATGTTCTGCTTCGGCGAAACGCCCGGTCTTGCCGACATCTTGCTGGTCCCGCAGGTCGTGAACGCGGGCAATTACAAGCTCGACATGACGCCCTACCCGGTGATCAACCGTATCTTTGACGCGTGTATGGCGCTTCCGGCGTTCGCCGATGCGCATCCGCGTGCGCAGGCCGACGCCGAATAGGGGCACGGCGTTCAGTTGCTCTGGCGGATAAATCCTGTATCGAGCGGGGGATGACCGATACACCGCCTGATCGCATCGCCGCCCATCCTTCGTCACCCTTCTACAATGCCGAAGCGCTCGAGCGCGGCGTTGGCGTGCGGTTCAAGGATGCCGAGCGCAATGACGTCGACGAATATTGCATTTCCGAAGGCTGGATCCGCGTGGCGCTTGGCAAGAAAGTTGACCGCAAGGGTGCCGCGCTCACGATCAAGCTAACGGGACCGGTCGAGGTCTGGTATCGTGACGAGGGCCCAACGCCCGAATAACAGCATCGGCAAAGGTTGCGCCGCCATCGGCGGCACGATCAAGATAGAGCCACGGTTCGATCAGTTCGATTTCCATAAGCGCATAGCCGCCCGCACCGTCCGCGACCATGTCGATACGGGCATAGAGGACGTCGCCGCCCGCTGCCGCCAGCGCAGCGTGGGCCAGATCAAGCGCGGCGCGCGGCGGATCAATCGCTGCCGTCTGCCCGCCGAACTGCGGCTGAACCCTGAAATCGCCGGTGGCCGGACGTTTTACAATCGCATGAGCGAGTTCACCGCCAAGCCAGAACAGCGACAACTCGCCCTCGGTCGCAATGGCGGGCATCATAGGCTGGATCAGCATCGCCCGAGCCAGCGCCGCGTCTGGCAAGGCGTCTACACTCTTTAACAACCACGTATCGTCCGATCCTGCAGAGACTGGCGGTTTCACGACAATGGCGTCGGTTCCAAATGCTGCGCGCGACGCGGCGAGGTCCTCGGCATCGATTGCCTTTGTATATCGCGTCGGAATGATGGCCACGCCCTTGGCAGCGAAATCGAGCAGATAGCGCTTGTCGGCATTCCAGCGAAGCATCGGCAGCGGATTTGCAAAGCGCACGCCCGCCGCTGTCCAGCGATCGATTTGCGCATACCAGCGGGCAACGTCGCGGTGATACCCCCACGCCATTAGTGGGATGGCCAGATCGCATGTCAGAGGCACCTCGCTGGTCCACGGCACGTAATCGACGGTCGCACCACGGGCATACAGCAAAGGATCGAGCTGCGCCGCCTGATCGCGCCAATCGTCATATCGGGTGAGATCCGCCGCGCCGGGCGTCAATATGGTAAGCGGCATCTGTGCGGCTGTTAGAGGATCAGCGGGCCGATGCCAATTCGAGCGCCGCAAGCTGGATCACGTCTTTGCCGATCAATGGCCCGCGCGTATATTGCGGGCGCGGCGGGGTAATCTCACGGAGCTGGTCGGGATAAATGAAACCGGCGACCGGGTTCACGCGCTTTCCGAGATCGCCGATCGGCCCGAACCAGACCTTGACCGCACTCCAGTCCCCCGCATCGGAAACGTCGATAGCGCGGACGCCGCGTTCGACTTTACCGCCGCGTGACCAATTGGCATGATCGAGCAGGACTTCGCGGTCCGACACAATGCGGCTGACGACAGCAACATGACCAAGCGGCATGCCGGGGTTTGATTTGAAGGCCATCACCGCGCCCTCTTTGGGGGCGGCGCCACGGGCGTAACGTCCTTCGGCTTGGTTCCACCATGTATTGGCATTGCCGCGAATTTCGACGCCACTGATCTGGCGGGCATAGCCAACGCACTGCCAATATTGAGCGGAGGCCGGCGTCGGCGTAAAAATCGTCAGCGCTAGGGCGCACATGCCGATAACCGGTGCCAATATCCGCACGTTGATAACCCCTTGCGATCCCTGGCATCCTTGTTGGCGGGGGAATGGTTAAGAGGAAATAGCCACCACCACCAACACACGACGAGTTGCGCGGGTGGCGGGGCAAAGCGAATATGGTAGACGCTATATATGGTGTTTGTGATCGAATCGGTGCTGACCGGCAGTGTCCGGAACTTTGCAGACGGCGAGACCAGTGCGATTGCGAAGCACGCGGTCGACGGTCCGCGCGTCGTCACATGGCTGGGGATTGAAGGTGACGCACAGGCCGACTTGTCGGTCCACGGTGGCCCCGACAAAGCGATCCACCATTATCCTCACGATCACTATCCTTATTGGCGGACGGCGCTGGGTGCATTTCCGGTGCTCCAGCAGGCAGGCGCGTTCGGGGAGAATATATCGACGACCGGGCTGACCGAGGACATCGCGTGCATCGGTGACCGGTATCGGCTGGGCACCGCAATTGTCGAAATCGCGCAGGGACGACAGCCCTGCTGGAAGCAAGCGCACCGGCTGATGAGCAAGACTGTTGTGGCGACAATGGTCCAGTCGCGACGTTGCGGCTGGTATTACCGTGTCATTGAGGAGGGCGTCGTTGCGACTAGTGACAGGCTGGCGCTGATCGAACGGCCGCATCCGGACTGGACAGTCAAGCGTGTCATCGGCTTGTTGATCGCGGGCGACGGCAAGGCGGACCAGGCCGCGGTGCAGGCGCTATCCTCGCTCGACGTCCTGGCCGAAAACTGGCGCAAGCGCGCCGCGATGCTCGCGGGCCGCTAAAACCGCCGGAACAGCGCGCCTGCGCCCCAGCCGAAACCAACCGAAAGCACGACCGCAAACAAGCCATAGATAAACGGCCATTTGACCGCCGCCGTTGCCACAAAGCGCTCGAACCCGGTCTTGCGCACCTCGATGTCGCGCGTGGCTGCCGCGATCACTTTACCATCGCGGATCAGGAAGGTTTCCGCCGTATAGCGCCCGACGGGAACGCGCGCGGGGATGCTCAGGCGCGCGCGATAAAGAACATCACGCGTAATCTCCACCGCGCCGGGGCGATCAACGAACAACTTCCCGCGCGCGCGCAAATCAACAAAGCCGGTTTCGAAGCGTTGCGCGTCAGCCGGGTCACTGCCGCTCGCGGGCGACAGATGGATGTTGCCGAGACCCAGCTCGTAAATCGCTGCCGTGCGTTCATCGACCAGCTTGTCGAGCGGGCGCGACGATGCAATGGCATAAAAGGTCGGTACAGACCGGAAACGCGCACTGTCGGCATTGGCCCAGATCAGACCCGCCAGCTTGCGCTTCTCGCGCACGAGGATCGACTGCGGCGGCCCTTTGAGCACAACCGCAATGTCGGTCCGCCCATCGGGCACAAGCCCGCCAGGATAGATGATCGCCCCGAACAGCAGCAATTCCGCGCCGGTAAATGAATAGGCAATCTCGACCTCGCGCTGCGACACGTCAGGGACAAGCAAGGGCTCTGTCGCCGCCGACAGCAGCGGGATCGCCAAAAGCGCGAGCAACCGCTTCATACGAACTGCACCGTGTAAATCTCGTCGGGCTGCCAGCCGAGGCCGAGCGCCATGCGAATCGCAACACCAATCACAATCGCCGCCAGAAACAAGCGCAGATAATCGGGCGCAAATTTGGTTGCCAGCCGCGCGCCGACCTGCGCGCCGATCACGCTGCCGATCAGCAGCAATGCCGCCAGCACAATATCAACAGCTTGTGTCGTTAACGCATGAACCATCGTTGTCGCGGCAGTCACGAACAGGATCTGGAACAAGGACGTTCCCACAACAACGCGCGTTGCCATGCCAAGCAGATAAAGCATGGCGGGCACCATGATGAAACCACCGCCGACGCCGAGCAGAACTGTCAAAATCCCGGTAACAAAGCCGAGCAGCAAAGGTGCCAGCGGGGAGATATACAAACCAGACGCATAAAAACGCCAGCGCATCGGCAGCGACGCCACCAAAGGATGATGGCGCCTTTTACTCGGTGGCAACGTCTCGCCACGAAGTTTGGCTGTCACGCTTGCCCAGGCTTCACGCATCATCAGCGTGCCGATGCTGCCGAGCAAGCCAACATAAAGGATCAATATGATCGTATCGATCTGTCCCCAATTGGTCAGCAGGTTGAAAATGCCCGCGCCCGCAATCGCGCCCAATATCCCGCCTGCCACCAGCACCGCACCCATCTGGATATCGACGCCGCCGCGCCGGTAATGCGCGAGCGCGCCCGAGACGCTGGCCCCGGTCACCTGTGTCGCTGCCGATGCCGCTGCTACGGTCGGCGGGATGCCGTAAAAAATCAGGAGCGGCGTCGTCAGGAACCCGCCGCCGACCCCGAACATCCCCGACAACAGCCCGACGCCACCGCCCAAAAGGATGATGACCAGCGCGTTGACCGACAGGTTCGCGATCGGGAGATAGATGTCCATGTGTCTGGACAACGCCTAGCCGCGCGCGCGACGTAACGCACTCTAAAAGTCGAACCCGACTGTGATGCTGGGTCCGGAGGCTGGCGCGGCATTGCCAGCCACGCGCTGTCGCCATTCGGCCGATACGCGCAGGCTGGTTTCGGCCACCGCAAGGCGCGCGACAATCTGGGGCCCGACATCGATCCGCGTTGCCCCCGTTTGCGCGCCACCCCACGCACCCGCGCCGACCGAGAGGCTTGCGTTCGCGCCCTTGAGGATGGGCCGTTCGATGCGGACGGCACCGTCCACGAATGCTGCTGGATCTTTAACACCAACAACGCCGGCCTGGACATAGCCATCGAGCATGACGCCGCCACCGACCTTGACATCCGACGCACCACCATAAGCAAAGATAGCAGGCGCACTGCGACCGGCCTTGTCGAGCGACAACCGCTGTTCAGCGATGAGTCCGACATTGCGGCCACGCAAAGCGACGCCAATCGCGGCTTCGCGCCCACCCGGTTGCGACAGCGGTGCGCTGACCCGCGCTGTAATCGCGATCGCATCAGGACCGGGCGTATAAAACAACCGCATGCCGATCTGGCTGCCGCCCAATTGCCCGCCACTCGCCAGCGACGGCGCGCCATCCCCCCGCATCAATGCCCAGGCCGAGCCGGAAAATCGGTTTCTCGGTTGGGTGGCGGGCAGGCCGGGCGCGCTGACACCGCTGAATTCAACGGGCGGATTGGCGCTCGACAAACGCCCGCCAATGCGGCGTTGGTCGGGCACGGACGGCGCGACGGCCAGTTCCACCACTGGAATGGCGGCCGCCACACCATGCGCCTGCCGAAGCACTTTCATCCCCCGGGCTGACAATGGCCTTTTGGCAAACAGCGGCACGCCGTCATCGAGCGGGATTATTACAACGGGCAACGCAGGTGCGGCCCATGCCGCATCTATCGACGGTGCTTCGACGGCCGCGCCCGCTACTGGCCACAGCGCCACGACACGCGCTGCCGTCCATCCGCCCAGCAGGACGCCGAGCGCGCGGAGAGGACGGCTGGTCGGCCTCATTCAGCGGGCATGACGTCGGGAAAGGCATGGGCGGTCTTGTCCCAGCGGACGATGCCGTCACGCCGCATCCGCAGATAAAGCCACAGCGCGCGGCGCGCCGCCATGATCGCGATGACATTGCCGATCACAGCGCGCGGAATGGCCCGTATCCCTTCACGCCAGCCATAAGCGAACGTCACGAAGGCGC
>JAYUQI010000160.1:0-3416 GCA_043756805.1 Sphingomonas sp. | reverse complement strand
TAAGGCGCGCCGCAGATCAGGCGTTTGATATAGATGCCAGGGACGTGGATACAGTCGGGGTCGAGTGACCCGACCGGCACGATCTCCTCGACTTCGGCGACCGTCATATGGCTCGCGGTCGCCATCGGCTGGTTGAAATTGCGCGCGGTCTTGCGGAAAATGAGATTGCCGCTTTCATCGGCTTTCCAGCCCTTGATGATCGACAGGTCTGCGACGATCCCGCGTTCGAGGATATAGTCCTCTCCGTCGAACGCTTTCACTTCCTTGCCCTCGGCCACCAGCGTACCCACGCCCGTTTTGGTATAGAAACCCGGTATCCCCGCACCACCCGCGCGACAGCGCTCGGCAAGCGTCCCTTGTGGGCAAAACTCAACCTCAAGCTCGCCCGCCAGATACTGTCGCTCGAATTCCTTGTTTTCACCGACATAAGAAGAAATCATCTTCTTGACCTGCCGCGAGCGCAGCAGCTTGCCCAGGCCAACGCCGTCGATCCCTGCATTGTTGCTGGCAATGGTCAGGCCCGTTACGCCCGACGCCTCAAGCGCATCGATCAACCGCTCGGGCATCCCCGACAGGCCGAACCCGCCGCAGCAGATCGTCATGCCATCACGCAACAGCCCGTCGAGCGCAGCGGTGGCATCGGGATATATTTTCTTCATGGGGTGCGGGCCTCCTGCTGCGCTGCGGCATAGAGCGTCAGTGTTGCAGCCGCAATCCCGCCCGTGCCCATTGCCGCTTCACCAGCCGCCCGGTGCCCGACAGCGTGACATAGGCCGTCATCATATCCGCGCCGCCCAAGCAGATATTGGTCGTGAACGGATCATCGGTCCCAACAAATTCGACCAGTTCGCCCGCTGGCGAGATCACGCTGATCCCGCTTTCGCCGATGGTTGCAACGCAGATATTGCCGCCAGCCTCGACGCACAGTGAGTCGAAATACTTATATCCCGCAGGACGATACAGCGGAATGCCCGCACCGCCCAATCCGGCGGTCAGATCGACTTTGCCCGGTGCGGTCACAGTGAACGCCATCAACCGGCACGTGTAGGTTTCGGCAGCATATAAAGTCTTGCCATCGGGTGAGAGGCCGACGCCGTTGGGATTTTCGCTTGGCCAGACGACTTCAGCCATGAAGCTGCCATCGGCTTTCGCATAGAAAATGCCAGTTATGTCGCGCGCCCGCGCGGTGTAATCGGTTTTGCCGTGATCGGTGAACCAGAATCCGCCGTGCGCGTCGAACACCAGATCGTTCGGTCCGCGCAGTACACATCCAAAGTCACCTGATTTGTAGAGCACTTCGACCTTGCCGGTCTCAACATCGATCCGCTCGATCCGCCCACCCGAATAGTCCGCCGCAATACCATGCGGGATCAAGAGGCCACTTGCATCGACATAATCAAAACCGCCATTGTTACAGCAATAAAGCATGCCATCGGGTCCGAAAGCGAGGCCGTTGGGGCCACCGCCAGGCTCGGCGACAATTTGCGTCGATCCATCGGGCAGGCAACGGGTGATACACCCCGACGCGATTTCAGTGACGATCACGCTGCCGTCGGCACACGCTACCGGCCCCTCGGGGAACTGCAGGCCGGTTGTCATTGTTTCCCAATCCGCCATCCCGCCCCTCGATTTTCTATCGCCTGCGATCATGGATCATCCTATGGCGAGCGCAAGCCCTCCAGTCTGAAACGAGTCTTTTATGTCAGAATCCTATGCTCCCGACCTTGCCCTTTTCATCAACGGCAGCTGGCGGGTGGGGGAGGGGCATGACCATCAGGCTGTCGTGAACCCCGCGACCGGCGCGACACTGGCCGACGTGCCGCTCGCCAGTGCTGCTGACCTCGACGAAGCGCTTGAAGCGGCGGACAAAGGTTTCAAACTGTGGCGCGCCACCGATGCCGAAACGCGCGGCGGCATCCTGCGCAAGGCCGCAGCACTGATGCGCGAGCGCAGCGAAGACATTGCCCGGATGCTGACCACAGAGCAGGGCAAACCGCTGGTCGAAGCACGCGGCGAAGTGGCGGGCAGCGCGTCGATGTTCGACTGGTACGCCGAGGAAGCCAAGCGCGCTTATGGCAAAGTGCTGGTGCGTCCCACGGGGCAACGGTCGATCGTCATCAAGCAACCCGTCGGGCCGGTCGCGGCATTCAGTCCGTGGAACTTTCCCGTTTACCTGATGGCGAAGAAACTGGCGCCCGCACTTGCTGCTGGCTGTTCGGTGATTGCCAAACCGCCCGAGGAAACGCCCGCGTGCACATCGGCGCTGATGCGCTGCCTGATTGATGCGGGTCTACCCGACGGCGTGTGCCAGATGGTGTTCGGCGTGCCCGACACCGTCAGCCGCCACCTGATTGCCTCGCCCGTTATCCGCAAAGTCAGTTTCACCGGGTCGGTGCCGGTCGGCAAGCATTTGATGAAACTCGCAGCCGACGGCGTGAAGCGTGTCACGATGGAATTGGGCGGCCACGCGCCGGTGCTGATCTTCGACGATTGCGATCTTGAAAAGACGCTCGACATGGTCGTGCCGCAAAAGTTCCGCAATGCGGGGCAAGTCTGCGTGTCGCCGACGCGCTTTTATGTTCAGGACGCGATTTACGACAAGTTTATCGAAGGTTTCTCGGCGCGCATCGCGAGCGTCAAAACCGGCAGTGGTCTCGACGCCGATACCAAAATGGGCCCGCTCGCCAATGTCCGCCGCCCCTCGGCAATCGGCGCACTGGTCGACGATGCCCGCGCCAAGGGTGCCCGCGTCATGGCAGGGGGCGAACGCGGGAACGACGGGTTTTTCTTCCAGCCCACGCTCCTCGCTGATGTCCCCGACAGCGCTGACATCATGAACAACGAACCCTTCGGCCCGGTCGCGGTGACGGCGCGGTTCGACACGCTTGATGATGCCATCGAAAAAGCCAACCGCTTGCCCTTTGGCCTTGCCGCCTTCGCCTTTACCGAAAACGGGCGGCGGGCCAACATGCTTGGCGACACGATCGAAAGCGGGATGGTCGGCATCAACACCTTCGCCATCTCGGTCGCCGACGCACCGTTCGGCGGGGTGAAAGAAAGCGGCTTCGGCAGCGAAGGCGGATCGGAAGGACTGGATAGCTATATGGTCGTGAAGGCAATCCATCAGGCATGAGTTCAGGAGCTCAGCTTGCGGCAATCATTTCAGCATTCGGTGCAATTTTAAGCGCCGTATTCGCAGCTGTTGCTTGGTGGTCTTGGCGCTCTCAGTTTCGGATGTCTTTCCCCTACGTCGAGGCTACCGCTCATCTCGAAGAAAACTGTGTGTTGATTTATTGGTCAAAGTTGGGTCCGAATGCTGACGATTGGTCGATTGACTGGGTAAAACTTCGAGGCGGGCGAGGACAGTTTGCTCGCTACCAATCTATGATGCACCCGGACGGGGGCAAATCTTGGGT
>JAYUQI010000159.1:0-3422 GCA_043756805.1 Sphingomonas sp. | reverse complement strand
GCGCAACGCCGACGCCTTGATTGTCTCGATAATCGCATCCTGCCCAGCCGCCATCAGCGCCTTGGTGCCATCCCAATCGCCGCGTTTTATGGCGGACGACAGATTCCACGGTTGAAAACCATAAAGGTTCGTGAAAATCCGGTCCTGATCAGCAAGCATAATAAACTCCAAAGCGCCGCAGGCCAAAAGCCTTCTTCGCGCCTTCCTTCTGCTTTGCGCCTTTGCGTGAACCTCTTTCACCGTGATTCATCGCGCGCGCTGCCAGAGTGCGAAGTGGGTTCACGCAAAGGCGCGAAGAAGAAAGGAAAGGCGCGAAGGAGGGGGTTGGCGCTGGCGCGGCGAAAGTCGCAATCACTTCACCATCTCCAGCAGTGTCGTCGGCCCGCCCTCGGGGCAACTGACCTGACGCGCGATCTGCGGCCCCGGCGTCACCGGTCGCCCTTCGGCGAGTGCGCTCAGGATCGCTTCCATGCTGTCATAAGTCAGATCTTCGAAATTATCGTCGTTGATCTGGACCATCGGCGCATTGGCGCAGGCACCGAGGCATTCGACTTCGGTCAGCGTGAACAGGCCGTCGGCGGTCGTTCGCCCCTTCGCCATCCCCCGGTTCGCGCAGGCGGCCATCACATCGTCGCTCCCGCGCAATAGGCACGGCGTCGTCCCGCACACCTGCACATGATAACGGCCGACCGGCGCCATATTATACATCGTGTAGAAGCTGACGACTTCATAAGCGCGCATGAAGGGCATGTCGAGCTGCGCTGCGACAAACTCGATCACGGGCACGGGCAGCCACCCTTGCGTGTTGGTCTCCGCCCCCACCTGCCGCTGGGCGAGGTCGAGCAGCGGCATCACCGCTGATTGCTGCCGCCCCGGCGGGTAGCGCGCGATGATGTCCTTCGCGGTCGCAGCATTCGCATTGCTCCACGCGAACTTGCCCCACTTGGCGCGGGTTTCGGCTTCGTCGGGGATGTGGGGGGTGTCAGCCATTTCGACCAATCATCCAACCCAATTTAGGCACTCGGTGCGCCAAAAAATATACCAAACTTGCAACAATCCCGATTGCCGCAAGCGACAGAATGTCGAAAAGTCGCGCGTCATCAAAAAAGCTGATCAACCCAAATTGCAGCACTTTGGCTGATACGGTCGCGATGGCAACAAATGCCAAAGCAGCAAACAGCCGTGCAGCGAATGCAAAAATGCGCTTCACCGGTCACACTCCCCGAACACGATGTCCATCGCGCCGAGCACGGCGGTCGCGTCCGCGAGCATGTGGCCTTTCAGCATGAAGTCCATCGCCTGCAAATGGCTGAAAGCTGTCGGTCTGATCTTGCAGCGATAGGGTTTGTTGGTCCCGTCGCTGACCAGATAGACGCCAAATTCGCCCTTGGGGCTTTCGGTGGCGACATAGACTTCGCCGGCGGGCACGTGAAACCCCTCGGTATAAAGTTTGAAATGGTGGATCAGCGCTTCCATCGACCGCTTCATTTCGGCGCGCTTGGGTGGAACGACCTTGCGGTCATCGCTCGCGATCGGGCCTTCGGGCATGTCCTGAAGGCATTGCTTCATGATGCGCGCCGATTGCCGCACTTCCTCGACACGGCACATGAACCGGTCATAGCAATCGCCGCGCGTTCCCACCGGCACGTCGAAATCCATCTTCGCGTAAACATCATAAGGCTGCGACTTGCGCAGATCCCATGCGATGCCCGACCCGCGGATCATCGGCCCCGAGAAGCCCCAACGCACCGCATCGTCCTTTGTCACGACACCAATGTCGACATTGCGCTGCTTGAAAATTCGATTGTCGGCGACGAGCGAAATTGCATCCTCGAACAGGCGCGGCAAGCGCGTATCGAGCCAGTCGGCGATGTCGGTCAGCAGCTTCAGCGGCACATCCTGATGCACGCCGCCGGGGCGGAAATAGGCACTGTGCATCCGCGCGCCCGATGCCCGCTCGAAAAAGTTCATGCAGTCCTCGCGGACTTCGAACATCCACAGGTTCGGCGTCATCGCGCCAACGTCCATCACATGCGACCCGAGATTGAGCATATGATTGGAAATGCGCGTCAATTCGGCGAAAAACACACGCAGATATTGCGCGCGCAGCGGCACTTCGAGATCGAGCAGCTTTTCGATGGCGAGCACATACGAGTGCTCCATGCACAGCGGCGAACAATAATCGAGCCGGTCGAAATAGGGCAGCGCTTGCAAATACGTCTTATACTCGATCAGCTTTTCGGTGCCGCGATGCAGCAACCCGACATGCGGATCGCAGCGTTCGACGATTTCGCCGTCCAGCTCCATGACAAGGCGCAGCACGCCATGCGCGGCAGGATGCTGCGGCCCGAAATTGATCGTATAATTCTGGATTTCAACATCACCCGGCGTCGGCTTTTCGACATCGGTCTCGGCGGTGAGTTGCTCAAGGGTTTCCATCAAATTTCACCCTTCGTCTTGCGCACGCGCTTTGGCTTCGACGCTTCATTCGCGGCGGCACCAGCGCCCGTTTGCGAAGGTTTATCAGTTGTTTTCGGCGTCGCGCCGACCACCGCAGGCGCTGGCGGCGGCGCGGGCGCAACATATTTCTCGTCGCCGGGCAGGATATACTCCGCGCCCTCCCAAGGGCTCATAAAATCAAAAGAACGGAAATCCTGCGCCAGCTTCACCGGCTCATAAACAACGCGCTTGGCTTCCTCGGAATAGCGCAGCTCGACATAGCCCGTCAGCGGAAAATCCTTGCGCTGCGGATGACCGCGAAACCCATAGTCTGTCAGGATACGGCGCAGGTCGGCATTGCCGCTGAACAACACACCATACATGTCAAACACTTCACGCTCGAGCCAGCCCGCAACCGGCCACAGTCCCGTCACTGACGGCACTGGCTTAACCTCATCGGTTAGCACCTTGACCCGGATGCGATGATTCTTCGTCAGCGAAAGAAGATGATAGACCACTTCAAACCGCTCGGGCCGTTCGGGATAATCGACGCCCGCAATTTCCATCAACTGCTGGTATCCGCATTCATCACGCAGCGCGGTCAGCACCGCGAATATGGCATCGCGCTTCACGGTCAGCGTGACTTCACCGACGAGATCGACTGCGTCGAGCACAGCTTTGCCACACGCCTTTTTCGCGGCGGCAATCACGCCCTTATTGGATGCATAGACAGGTGCCGAGTGCATTACCGTTCGATCGTCCCGCTGCGGCGGATTTTGCGCTGCAACTGCATGATGCCATAAAGCAATGCCTCGGCGGTCGGCGGGCATCCGGGCACGTAAATATCCACGGGCACAATCCGGTCGCACCCGCGCACCACCGAATAGCTGTAATGATAATAGCCGCCGCCGTTCGCGCACGATCCCATCGAGATCACCCAACGTGGTTCGGCCATCTGGTCGTACACCTTGCGCAACGCGGGC
>JAYUQI010000158.1:0-3424 GCA_043756805.1 Sphingomonas sp. | reverse complement strand
AGCATCGCGAAGCTCGCCGTGACGCCGCCGGTCGTCGGATCGGTCATCACGACGATATAGGGGAGGCCCGCTTCGCGCAGCTCGGCGATGGCAACGGTCGTGCGCGGCATTTGCATCAGCGACAGGATACCTTCCTGCATCCGCGCCCCGCCGGCTGCGGTAAAGATGATGTAAGGCGCACGGTCGGCAATTGCGGCGCGGGCTCCAGCGACGAAGGCTGCCCCGACGCCCACGCCCATCGATCCGCCCATGAAAGCGAAATCCTGCACACCGACGACCGCATTACGCCCGCCGATTTTGCCGCGCGCGTTGATCAGGGCGTCATGCTCGCCGGTCGCGGTGCGCGCGGCCTTGATGCGATCGGTATATTTTTTCGTATCGCGGAATTTGAGCGGGTCTTCGGCGACGCGCGGCGTGGGCAGTTCGGTATAGGTTTCGTCGAAAATCTGTTCGAAGCGCGCTTTCGGACCGATGCGGCCATGATGGTTGCATTGCGGGCAGACGTTGAGATTTTCGCCATATTCGCGCGCAAAGACCATCTGACCACAGCCGGGGCATTTGACCCACAGATTATCGGGCGTGTCGCGCTTGGCGATAAACGGGATGCTGTTGCGGACGCGGTCGAGCCAAGACATTTCAGTTCCTTAAAGGACAGCGGTCCAAAACAAAACCGACTTGGCTGAGCTTGTCGAAGCCCTGCCCTTCTTTCGCGCCGATAGCGCCAGAGAAGGACAGTCCTTCGACAAGCTCAGGGAAGTCGGGGCTGGGCATGCACCGCATCGGCAAGGGTGCGGATATAGGCCTCGACATGCGTCGGCGCGTCGGTGCCGTGCTTTGCAATGATCTCGACGATGGCCGAACCGACGACGACACCGTCGGCGACCTGCGCGATGGCGGCCGCCTGTTCGGGGGTGCGGACGCCGAAGCCAACCGCGACGGGTAGGGTGGTTGCAGCTTTCAGTGCAGCGACGGCGGTTTCGATGCTGGTCTGCGCTGCTTGTTGCAGGCCCGTGATCCCCGCGACCGAAACATAGTAGAGAAATCCCTGCGCGCCATCGAGGACGGTCGGCAAGCGCGCGGCGTCGGTGGTGGGGGGTGGCGAGGCGGATCATGTCGATACCAGTGGCGCGGAGGGCGGGGCCGAGCTCCTCGTCTTCCTCGGGCGGCAAATCGACGCAGATGACACCATCGACGCCTGCCTTCACGCATTCGGTGGCGAACCATTCGAGGCCGCGGATCGTCATCGGATTGGCATAGCCCATCAAGACGAGGGGGATGCGCGGGTGGCGCGCGCGGAAGTCTTTGGCCATTTTGAAGATGTCGGCGGTCGTCGTGCCCGCGCTCAGGCTGCGCAGGTTCGCCGCCTGGATCGCGGGGCCGTCGGCCATCGGGTCGGTGAATGGCATGCCAAGCTCGATGATATCCGCACCCCCTGCGACAAGCGCGTCGAGGATTGCGGGGGTGGGGCCGTCGCCCGCAGTGACGAAGGTGACGAGGGCAGGGCCGTTCGCGAAGGCGGTGGCGAGGCGTGTCAAAGTGTCACCCCCAGAGCCTCGGCGACCGTGAAAATGTCCTTGTCCCCACGTCCGCACAGATTGACGATCATCAAACTATCCTTCGGCATATCCGGCGCTCTCCGCATCACGGCGGCGATGGCGTGGGCGGGTTCGAGCGCGGGGATGATACCCTCGATAGCGCACATCAGTTTGAACGCTTCGAGCGCTTCCACGTCGGTCGCGCTGTCATACTCGACGCGGCCGATTTCCTTGAGCCAGCTATGCTCCGGCCCAATGCCGGGATAGTCTAACCCTGCGCTGATGCTGTGTGCTTCGTCGATCTGGCCGTCTTCGTTCTGCAACAGGAACGTCTTGTTGCCGTGGAGGATGCCGGGGCGGCCACCGGCAAGGCTGGCGGCATGTTGCTTGTCGAGGCCATGCCCACCCGCTTCGACGCCGACCATCTTGACATCGCTGTCATCAAGGAACGGATGGAACAGCCCCAGCGCATTCGACCCACCACCGATGCAGGCAACGAGCATATCGGGCAGACGGCCTTCGCGGCTCAGAATTTGTTCGCGCGCTTCCTTGCCGATCACGCTCTGAAAATCGCGGACGAGTTCGGGATAGGGGTGCGGCCCCGCTGCGGTGCCGATGATGTAGAACGTGTCGTGGACGTTGGCGACCCAGTCGCGCAGCGCCTCGTTCATTGCGTCCTTCAGCGTCTGCGCGCCGCTGGTGACGGGCACGATTTCGGCGCCGAGCAGCTTCATGCGGAAGACATTGGGGGATTGCCGCTCGACATCGCGCGCGCCCATGAAGATGATGCAGGGCAGGCCGAAGCGCGCGGCAACGGTGGCTGTGGCAACGCCGTGCTGCCCCGCGCCGGTCTCCGCGATGATCCGCGTCTTGCCCATCCGCTTGGCGAGCAGAATCTGGCCGATGCAATTGTTGATCTTGTGCGCGCCGGTGTGGTTGAGCTCGTCACGCTTGAAGTAGATTTTGGCCCCGCCAAGATGTTCCGTGAGGCGTTCGGCATAATAAAGTGGCGAAGGTCGCCCAACATAATGTTCGAGCAGATCGTCGAACTCCGCCGCAAAGGCCGGATCGTTTTTCGCCGCGCGATAATGCGCTTCGAGATCGAGGACCAACGGCATCAGCGTTTCGGCGACATAGCGCCCACCGAACTGGCCGAAATGCCCGTTATGGTCGGGCTGGGCGCGAAGTGTATTGGCGATCGTCATAATGTGCTTGCGGCTTTAAGGAATGCGGCAATCTTGTCCACATCCTTGATGCCCGGCGCGCTTTCAACGCCCGAAGAAATGTCGAGCAAGGGCGCATTTGTGATCCGCACGGCTTCGGCAATGTTGTGCGCATCGAGACCGCCCGACAGCGCCCAAGCGAGCGGGTGCCGATGCCCGCGCAGCAGCTCCCAATCGAAACGCAGGCCGTTGCCGCCTGGTATGTCTGAACCTGCGGGCGGCTTTGCATCATAGAGAATCAGTGACGCAGCACCGCAATATTTTTGTGCGCCACCGAGATTACGCGCGGTGCGGACGGGAATGGCTTTCCAGACATCCAAGGCCTGCGTCGTGCGCATTTGTGACACGACAGCAGGCGTCTCGTCGCCATGAAGCTGGATGACATCAAGATGCACCTGCGCCCGGACACGAGCAATGTCGTCGGCCGTTGGATCAACGAACAGCCCAACGATTTTGGCCTTGCCCTGAACGCGCGCGGCCAGCGCTGCCGCCTTGTCGGGCGTCAGATTGCGCGGGCTTTTTGCAAAGAACACAAACCCGACATGGCTCGCGCCGCCCTTTAAGGCGGCGTCGAGTGTATCCATTGTGGACAGGCCGCAGATTTTGACTTGGACGGGCATAATGCCCGCCTAACCCGTATCCCTGAGCTTGTCGAAGGGTTGTCCT
>JAYUQI010000157.1:0-9572 GCA_043756805.1 Sphingomonas sp. | reverse complement strand
CGCCTCGCCCAGAAAGCACGCGCGGCTGGCATCCACCTCATCATGGCGACGCAGCGCCCCTCCGTCGACGTCATCACCGGCGTCATCAAGGCCAACCTGCCAACCCGCATCTCGTTCCAGGTGACGAGCAAGATCGACAGCCGCACTATCCTCGGCGAACAAGGCGCCGAACAGCTGCTCGGCAAGGGCGACATGCTCTACATGCCCGGCGGCAAACAGATCGTCCGCGTCCACGGCCCCTTCGTCAGCGACGAGGAAGTCAAGGCCGTCGCCGACCACTGGCGCGGCCAGGGCACGCCCGAATATATCCAGTCGGTCACCGAAGAACCCGAAGACGGCGGCTACACCATGGACGGCGCGCCTACCGGCGAAGACAGCGCTGAAGACCAGATGTATAGGAAAGCGCGGCAACTGGTCGCGGAGTCACAGAAGGCGTCGACGTCGTGGCTCCAACGCCAGTTGCGCGTTGGCTACAACAGCGCCGCGCGGTTGATCGAGCGGATGGAAGCGGACGGGGTGGTGTCACGGCCGGATCATGTCGGGCGCAGGGACGTGCTGATGGATACGGATGGGCGGGCGATTTAGGGCATCAGTCTTGATGATGATAATTGATCGCCTCAAGCACTTCTCAGAAGTGGGCACGGTTATCTCATGCCCGCAGATGACCCTCCTTGCTGGCGATCACGAATCTCCAGTCGTTGTCGGTGAAGGTGAGATCACGGTCCTGACCACCACCTCTTTTGGATATACATTGCGTGGCTTACCGGAAGACATCGGTCATGCCCTGCGTTCTCTTAATCGCATTGAGACTGACCCCTATGACGGTCTGTTGCGCGAACGTCTGACGGCCACAACCGGCGACGGAGTTGAGTTGGCGGGTGGTTGGAAAATACCCCGAGTGCACGTCCCCGAGGACGGTGACACTTGGGTCTTTCGAGGGGAGATTGATGCAGTCTCGTTCCATGAAAAAGGCGAGTTCGATCCCGGCACGGAAGTAGCCTATATTTTGCCGCCGGAAAATCGAGCCCGAATAATTTTGCGTCGGTTTTTCCCACGACCCGTTGTCGGCGAGCTACCCGAAGTCCGCTTGGGAATAGGGGACGGCGAGGTTGTTCTGACACTGGATGACGAGGCTGATCTTCTTCTTGTGCTGGCTCCAGCAACTGCGGTGTTGCAACCAACTTTCACAGAAAATTGGCTGGGTGAGCCATTGAGAATATTGTTTGGTCAACAGATCTACCCGCGCTTCGTTTCTCGCCAATCCGAAACTTGGTCGATGAGCTGGGTTCGACCCTCTCCGCCATGGTCAAGGGCGTCAAACGCTTGCGCCCTTTGGCAGGGTGACAATGAGCTCATTGATAACGTCGGCTTTTGGGAGACTTATCGACGGCTCCTAACTTATGTTGCGACTGCAATCGACAAGGACGGGTTTCGCAACTTTGAAGCCAACAGACTTACTCAATTGTATAGCGAGGTTATCCAAGCTGCGCGTGGTTCTCGTTGGGTTTGGGCCCTCACATATGCAAGCGCGATTGAAGGACTTGTCGAACTGCTTGGCTTCGGCGGCCAACTGCGCACTGACATTGACTCCGAAGAGCTCAGTCAACTCAAAAAATCAGTTACCGCGTTTAAGAGCTACATTGATTTATGGACAGACGATCAAAGCCTTAAAGAGCCAGCGAAGCGCGCGGCTTCTAGGATGCTGAAGATGTCAGCTGTCCAAAGTCTTCGGCAACTTGAGGCAGAAAAATGGGTCACAAAAGATCAGGTCGGAGCTTGGGAGAAGCTACGTAACGACGTGATGCACGGAAAATTGGTGTCGCCGTATTCAAGTGCCGAGGATGACAAAATGCTACTCGATCTGGCGCACCTTTTTCACTCTCTCACAAGACGACTTATTGCTGATGTTAAACTGGGAGGCACCGAGGCAGCCTGAGCCGAACCACCCCTCTCCCCTTGCGGGAGAGGGCGACTCAGCGAAGCTGAGCGGGGTGAGGGGTTTAAGGGAACGCCCCACGTATCCCCCTCACCCGCTCGCGCTGTGGCGCGAGTCGCCTCTCCCGCGAGGGGAGAGGGTAGGGATCAAGCCGCCACCGCCAGCCTTACCCCGAGCGCCTTCATCACTCGCATCAGCGTATCCAGCGTCGGGTTCCCGCTTTCGCTGAGCGCGCGATAAAGCGCCTCGCGACTGACCCCCGTCTGCCGTGCCAAATCCGTCATCCCGCGCGAACGCGCGATCGTGCTCAGCGCGCGCAACAACTCTTCGGGCGTGCCGTCCTCCAGATACGCGTCGAGATACGCCGCAATATCGGCGGGCGTGTTTAGCACCTCGGCGGCGTCCCATGCCTTGGTCTCGATACTCATCGTCAAAGTTCCTTTACCATCGCTTTCGCCCGTTCGATGTCGCGCCGCTGCGACCCCTTGTCGCCGCCGCACAACAGGATCACGACCACCGCACCCCGCACCGTGAAATAAACGCGGTATCCCGGCCCGAACGTGAACCGCAATTCGCTCACCCCGTCACCAACCGACTTGGCATCGCCCAGATTGCCCGCTGCAATCCGGTCAATGCGCTTGGCGATTCGGGCCCGTGCCTCAACATCGCGCAACGCTGTCAGCCAGTCGATAAATTCGGCTGTGCGACGGACATCAAACATGTAACTTAAATTACACAATCAGCGACTGTTGTCAATTGCAAGTTATACTCTGTCCTACACAATCCCATTTGGTTATATGAGCCAAATGACAAACCGACTCAAACGCCCCGTCACGACCGCTGCCTCGACCGCCGTCGTCCCCTCAACCCTCACGGAAAGCATCACAACCCCCGACACAACCCGCCACGACGGCTGGACCCGCGAGCGCATGATCGCCTTTCTCGAAGCGCTCGTTGAAACCGCATCGGTTAGCATCGCGGCGCAAACGGTCGGCATGACGCGGCGGTCGGCCTATTATCTGCGCGCGCGGCTCATTGGTCAGCCGTTCGATCTCGCGTGGGAAGCCGCGCTCGAGTTCGGGCTTCAGCAGCTTCACAATGAAGCGCTCGATCGCGCCATGAACGGCGTTCCCGTCCCCATTTATTATGGCGGCGAACAAGTCGGCGAGCGGCGCCATTACAACGAAACGCTGACGCGGTTCCTGCTCGACAACCCCAATGCGCGAGCGAAGGCGCGGCACAGCCTGTCGGTCCGCGCGTCGGCGCTGGCGGAATGGAGCGCGACGATGAAGCGCGTCCAGACCGGCCCGATTGTCTGGACCGCAGACGAGAAGAAAAAGGCAGGTACCGTTGCCGACAAGATCGCCACCGAACTTCAGGCAATCAAACCGACGGCGAAACCGGCGGCCAAGCGGAAACCAAAACTCGATATCTATGGCAACCCGGCGCAACCCGAATGGAATTTGGATACGATGCCGCAGGATGAATATGACCGCTTCATGGCGCGCGTGGCGGCTATAAACGCGCAACCCTCCCGATAGCCTCATAGTGAGAACTTCGAGAACTTCAGTGCGGTAAAACACCCCTTCGACAGGCGCAGCTTACCCCGATAAGGCAGCGCGGTGCCCCTCACCCGCCTGACCCTGACCGATTTCCGGTCCTATGCCACCGCGGCCCTCGCGCCCGGCCCCGGCTTCGTTGTGCTGACCGGCGACAATGGCGCGGGCAAGACGAACATATTGGAAGCGGTCTCGCTCCTCGCCCCCGGCCGTGGCCTGCGCGGCAGCACGCTCGGCGAAATGGCGCGCAAAGGCGGCGCAGGCGGCTTTTCGGTGAGCGCGCGGCTCGGCGACATCGACCTCGGCACAGGCACCATCCCCACCGCGCCCGAACGCCGCATCGTCCGCGTGCAAGCCGCCACCGCCTCGGCCACTGCACTCTCCGAATGGCTGTCGATCGTCTGGCTCACCCCCGCGCAGGACCGCCTGTTCAGCGAGAGCGCAGGCGATCGCCGCCGCTTCCTCGACCGCCTCGTCCTTGCGCTGAACCCCGGCCATGCGCACCACGCCACGCGCTACGAAGCCGCCATGCGCCAGCGCAACCGCTTGCTCGCCGAGGACCACGCCGACCCCGACTGGCTCGCCGCACTCGAACTCGCGATGGGCGAGCACGGCCAAGCCATCGCCGAAAGCCGCACCGCGCTGGTCACTGCCCTCGCCGCCCGCATCGCCGCCGAACCCGACAGCGTCTTCGCCCGCGCGGGATTGTCACTCAAGGGCTGGGACGGCGGCGACTTGGCCCCCGACCTGGCGCAATCCCGCCCCCGCGACGCTGCCGCCGGACGCACGCTGATCGGCCCGCACCGTCAGGACCTAGCCGTCACCCACATCGCCAAAGCCCAACCCGCCGCGCAAAGTTCGACCGGTGAACAGAAAGCACTCCTTCTTGGCATCATTCTCGCGCATGCCGATCTCGTCGCCGAAGCCGTCGAGCGCCGCCCGATCCTGCTCCTCGATGAAGTCGCCGCGCACCTTGACCCCAGCCGTCGTGCCGCGCTGTTCGAGCGGCTGGACAGCGGCGGCGGACAAGTTTGGCTGACCGGCACCGAACCCGCACTCTTCACCGAAACACCCCCCTCCGCCACGCATTACAGCGTGGCGAACGGTGCGATCAGGCGTTGCGATCCTGCCGCAGCTTGAGCACCGCGTCCATGAGCGGCGTCGGCGTTTTTTCAAACGCGCCGGGCGTCATCTTGATGAAGTAACGGAATTCGCGGTTCAGGTGCGACTGATCCGAAAAGCGCAACGCCGCCCGCTCGTCCTCGCCCGGATCGCTGATCCCGCGCACGGCGGCGGCCATGTCGAGAAAGCGGCTGCGGCGCAGCACGGCCTTGGGCGTCAACCCGAACGTCGCGCAGCATCGCCGCTCGAAGACACGTTCGGACAAACCGACTCTCGCCGCCACATCGGCCACGCGAACAGTACTGTCGCTGTTGGTAATGTCCTCAAATGCCGCCATGGCAGGATCGGTTTCGGGTGTCCCGGCCTTCACCAGTTGCTTGCGCCAGAACGCGTCAAGCGCATTGAGAATCCCGACGTCATCGTCACTCGGTACAGCGACATCATGATAAAGCTGATCGGCATCACCGCCCCATGCGGCCCGCGCCGGAAACATGCCGTCAGCAAAATCGCTCGCTTTTCGGTCGCTGAACGCGGTCCACCCCGCCGGACGGATCGCCGTGCCCACAACAACGAACGGCCCGCGCACACGGACGTTAAAGCATCGCGAATTGTTGCCGAACAGGATCGACGGCCCTTCGACTTGCCAGACACCCGGGATAAACTCCGCCGCCCAATCGCCTTGCAGAAGCACGCGCAGCATCGCCGTTTCGGAGAGCAACGGACCGATCAATTCCATGTCTGCGGGCAAGGCCGCACGGAACACGAAATGATTTCGTATATAAGGCGCCAGATCGGATGACGGCGCATAATTGCTGGACTGCAACATTAATGCAGCTTTCCCCTGATTCTTCTGCGACTTGGCTATTGTCATCCACTGCTTTGCGCGGCGATGCAATCCCCCTGAAAACGACGCATTTCCCTTGGGTTTTTGCGGACCTTTCCCTATAGGCTATCCATGACAGACACACCCGAAACACCGCCTGAAGATACCATCCCCGACAACACGCCAAATGCGAATGCCTATGATGCTGATTCCATCAAGGTTCTCAAGGGGTTGGATGCTGTCCGCAAGCGCCCCGGCATGTATATCGGCGATACCGATGACGGCTCGGGCCTGCACCACATGGTGTTCGAAGTCAGCGACAATGCCATCGACGAAGCGCTGGCGGGACATTGCGACAAAATCGTCATCACATTAAATGCCGATGGATCGGTTTCGGTCGAGGATAACGGCCGCGGCATCCCCACGGGCATGCACAGCGAAGAAGGCGTTTCCGCCGCCGAAGTCATCATGACGCAGCTTCATGCCGGCGGTAAATTCGAAAACACGTCGGACGACAATGCCTATAAGGTGTCGGGCGGGCTTCACGGCGTCGGTGTGTCGGTCGTCAACGCGCTGTCCGAGTTTCTCGACCTGACGATCTGGCGCGACGGGCAGGAGCATTACATGCGCTTCGCCTTCGGCGATGCGGTCGCGCCATTGAAGCTGGTCGGCCCCGCGCCAGAAGGCAAGAAGGGCACCAAGGTCACCTTCCTGCCCAGCCCCGCCACCTTCAAGATCATCGAGTTTGATTTCGAAAAGCTCGAACACCGCTACCGCGAACTGGCATTTCTCAATTCGGGCGTCCGCCTGTTCCTGATCGATGCGCGCCATGCCGAACGCAAGGAAGTCGAGCTTTATTACGAAGGCGGCATTGCTGCATTCGTCAAATATCTCGACCGCGCGAAGACCCCGCTGTTCCCCGATCCCATCGCGGTCCACGGCCAGCGCGACGGCGTCGGCATCGATGTCGCGCTCGAATGGAACGACAGCTATTACGAAAACGTCCTGCCGTTCACCAACAACATCCCGCAACGCGACGGCGGTACGCATCTGTCGGCTTTCCGCGCCGCGCTGACGCGCACGCTCAACAATTATGCCGAAAAATCGGGGTTGATGAAAAAGGAAAAGGTCACGCTGACCGGCGAGGACATGCGCGAAGGGCTGACCGCGATCGTTTCGGTCAAATTGCCCGACCCCAAATTCTCGTCGCAGACCAAGGACAAGCTGGTCAGCTCCGAAGTCCGCCAGCCTTTGGAAAGCCTGATGGCCGACAAGATGGCCGAATGGCTCGAGGAAAACCCCGCGCACGCCCGCGCGATCATCCAGAAGACGATCGATGCTGCCGCTGCGCGCGAAGCCGCCAAGAAAGCGCGCGAAGCCAGCCGTAAGTCCGTCATGGGCATCGCCTCGCTCCCCGGCAAGCTCGCCGATTGTCAGGAAAAAGACCCCGCCAAGTCCGAACTGTTCCTCGTCGAAGGTGACAGCGCCGGCGGATCGGCCAAGCAAGGCCGCGACCGCCATTTTCAGGCGATCCTGCCCCTGCGCGGCAAAATCCTTAACGTCGAACGCGCGCGGCTCGACCGAATGCTGTCATCAAAGGAAATCGGCACGCTGATCCAAGCGATGGGCACCGGCATCCACGATGATTTCAACATCGAGAAACTGCGTTATCACAAGATCGTCATCATGACCGACGCCGACGTCGACGGCGCGCACATCCGCACGCTACTGCTCACCTTTTTCTATCGCCACATGCGCCATGTCATCGACAACGGCCATCTCTTCATCGCGCAACCGCCGCTCTACAAGGCCTCGCGCGGGCGCAGTGAAATGTATCTGAAGGACGACAGCCAGCTCGATACCTATCTTGTCGAAGCGGGTGTTGCTTCGACGCGGCTCGAGGGGCCGGGCGGCGCGCGCTCGGGCGCGGACCTGATGCAGCTTGTCGAACATGCCCGGCGGATGCGCGCGCTGATGCGTTACGTCCCGCGCAAATATGATCCGACGATTATCGAGGCCTTCGCGCTGATGGGGGCGCTCGACCCCGATCTGCCGGTCGATGCGCGCCAAGCCGCTGCCGTGCGCGCCGCAAGCTGGCTCGACCGCGCCGATCCCGAAGCGAAATGGACTGCCAATATTGCAGCCGAAGGCGGCTATCATCTCGAACGGCTGTGGCGCGGCGTCACCGATCACCACATCATCGAAAGCACATTCCTGTTCAGTCAGGAAGCGCGGCGGCTGCACACGCTGGTTGCCGAACAGGTGGACAGTTACACCGGGACAGCGCGTCTGGTTACGGCCGCCAAAAGCGCAAGCACCGCTGTCGAAGCCGAAACAACGACCGATGCCGAAAGCGAAGAAGAAATCGCGCCGGTTTCAACCAAAGGCGCATTCATCACGCGCCCCAGCGACCTCCTCGACGCCATCCTCGCCGCAGGCCGCAAGGGACTGAGCATCCAGCGTTATAAAGGGCTTGGCGAAATGAACGCCGAACAGCTGTGGGAAACGACGCTCGACCCGCAGAACCGCGCGATGCTCCGTGTCGAAGTGACGCAGGCCGAAATGGCCGATGAAATCTTCACGCGGCTGATGGGTGATGTCGTCGAGCCGCGCCGCGAGTTCATTCAGGACAATGCCCTGAACGTCGCCAATCTGGATGTTTGAGGCTTAGCGACCAGCGGGCGCGGGCGGCGGGCCGGGTTCGACGCCCGGTGGCAATTGCCCCTGCGCCTGCATTTGCTGCATCTGCTGCTGCATTGCCTGAATTTCGGCCTGGCTGCGGAAATCGAGCAGAGTCACGTCAAAGAACAGCACAGCGTTACCGGGGATCGGTCCCTGTCCGGCGGGGCCATAGGCCAGTGCAGACGGGATACAGAAGCGGTATTTCCCACCGACCTGCATCAGTTTCAGCGCTTCGGTAAAGCCCGGAATCATGCCCGCCACCGGCAGCGGGGCGCGCTCGTTGGCATCGAACTGCTTGCCGTCTTTCAACGTGCCCTTGTAATCGACCAGCGCAACGTCGGTATCGGTCGGCTTGTTGCCCGCGCCCGTCTTGACGGTCTGGAACATCAGGCCCGACGCAGTCGTAACCGGCTTCGTGCCCTTGAAATCGCTGGCACTGCATCCGTTGCCCGACACTGTCGACGTCCCGGCCCAGGCCATTGCCCCGGCAGCAACGCAGGCAGCCCCAACGCCCAGCCACAGCCGCGTCAACGAACCCTTTTTAATCGGGCGGAGCGGCACGGCCGTTACGTCGGACATGGGTTTATTTTACGCCGTCGCGCTCGAGGCGCTTGCGGTCCATCTTGCGCGCGCGGCGGACAGCAGCGGCACGTTCGCGCGCACGCTTTTCCGACGGCTTTTCATAATGGCGGCGAAGCTTCATTTCACGGTAAACGCCTTCGCGCTGCAGCTTCTTCTTGAGCGCGCGCAGCGCTTGGTCGACATTATTGTCGCGCACCATGATTTGCATAAAAACGTCAGCTCCGAATTCAAAAATAAACGCCACGCGCGCGCTCGCCGTGGCGGAAGTTGGTGCCGTTAGCAGTGGATTCGGCAAAATTCAAGTGGAAAGCCCCTCCCCCCTTTATAAGGGAGGGGCAATCCGTTACGGCATAACGACAGTGTCAATCACATGGACAACGCCGTTCGACTGCCCGACATCGGCCATCGTGACCATCGACATGCCGCCCTTGGCATCGGTCAGCATCAGCTTGCCGCCCATCATCGAGGCGGTCAGCTTGCCGCCGTTCACGGTCGTGACTTCGGCCTTGCCGCCACCCGCCTGGATCGCCTTGGCAATGTCCGTGCTCTTCAGCTTGCCGGGAACGACATGATAGGTCAGGATCGACGTTAGCGTGCCCTTGTTTTCGGGCTTGACCAGTGTTTCAACCGTGCCTGCGGGGAGCTTGGCAAAGGCAGCATTGGTTGGTGCGAAAACAGTGAACGGCCCCGGACCCGACAGCGTTTCGACAAGGTCAGCGGCCTTCACAGCCGCAACAAGCGTGGTCAGGTTGTTTGCGGCCGACGCATTTTCGACAATCGTCTTTGTCGGATACATGGCGGCACCGCCGACCATCGGCGTTTTCATCTTCATCTTGTGGTTATGAGCCAGCACGGGCGTCGCAATGGC
>JAYUQI010000156.1:0-9615 GCA_043756805.1 Sphingomonas sp. | reverse complement strand
GGCGGAAGTGGCGGCAAAGGCATCGCTTGCTGCCATTGAGACTGCCGATCTGGTGCGCGCTGCGGCCGCAGATGCGCGGGCGTCTGCCGAAGCTGAAGCCGCGACTGCTTCGGCGACGCTGGCTTCGCTTGAGTCCGAAGCGGCGGCGCTGACGCGCGATATGGGCAATGCGACGGGCGCTTTGTCGCAGGTGCGCGCGGCGCCGGGGTATGAGACGGCATTGGCGGCGGCGCTTGCCGATGATCTGAACGCCGAAATCGGCGATGTGGGGCCGCGCCGCTGGGCAGGGGCGGCGATTGGCGCAGGCGATCCCAAACTGTCGGTCGGGGAACCACTGAGTGCTTATGTGACTGCGCCCAAAGAACTGGCGCGACGGCTTTCGCAGATTGCGGTTGTGGACGTGGATGACGGCAGTGCTTTGGTCGTTGGGCAGCGGCTGGTGACGCGCGACGGCAAGCTGCGCCGCTGGGATGGCTTTGCGTCGGACGGCGCGGGGGCGGCGGCGGCAGAAGGGCTGAAGCGGCGCAACCGGCTCTCGGCGATTGAAGCGCAAATGCCCGAAACGCGTGCTGATGCATTGGCAGCAACCCATGCGCGCGAGACCGCCAGTGCTGCGTTAACCGGGGCGGCGCAGCAGCTCGACACTGCCCGCCGCGCGCGCGATGACGCGGATGCGGCGTTGCGGACGGCGTTGCGCGCCGAGGATCAGGCGGTGATTGCCCTCGAACGGGTGACGGCGCAGGCGGCGGAATTGGGCGACCGGTTGGCGCGCGCCGAGACCGAGATGGTGGCGGCGCAGGATGAACATACAGCAGAGACGACGGCACTGGCGGCGCTTCCGGATGCGCATGATGACGGCGTGACCCGCGGTCTTGATCGCGCAGCGCATGCGGCGCGCGACGCGGTGGCGAACCTCCGTGCGGATCTTGCGGCGCGCGACGGGCGGGTTGCAGCGGACAAAGCGCGGCAGGCGGCGGCACAGACCGAAAGCAATGACTGGCGCTCGCGCAGCGGCAAGGCGGGCAGGCGCGTCGAAGATATGGCGAAGCGTGCGGCAGCGCTTGAGGAAGAGCGCGCGGGGCTCGCCGACGCGCCAGCGCAGATTGCCGAAACGCTGGCGGGGCTGGGGGTCGAAGCGTCGCGCCTGTCTGAAACGGCACAAGCTGCCGTCGATGCCGAGCGCGCCGCCGAAGCGTTGCTGCGCATGCGTGAAGCGACGGCAGCGACGGCGGGAGAGGCACTGGCAACGGCGCGCGAAGTGAGAGCCGGGGCGCAGGCGCGGACCGAAAATCAGGAGCTTCGTCGCGTTGAAATGGGGCGTGTTGCGGGCGAACGATTCGAGTGCCCCGCGGCGTTGCTGCCAGATAAGCTGGCGTTCGATGCGGCCAGCGTCGATGCAGCATCCGATGAATCCGCGCGCCTTGAACGGGCGACGATGGAACGCGAACGGCTGGGGCCGGTCAATCTGGTGGCCGAAAGCGAACTGGCGGAGATCGAAGCGGGACGCGAAAGCAATGCCGCCGACATCGCCGAACTGACCGAAGCGGTGCACCGCCTGCGCGGCTCGATCGGGAGCCTCAATCGCGAGGGGCGCACGCGCCTGCGCGCGGCGTTCGAAGCGGTCGACGAGCATTTCCGGACGTTGTTCGGGACGCTGTTCAACGGCGGCGAGGCGCATCTCGCGCTGATCGATAGCGATGATCCGCTCGAGGCGGGGCTGGAGATTATGGCGCAGCCGCCGGGCAAGAAGCTGTCGTCGCTGACCCTGCTGTCGGGGGGCGAACAGGCGTTGACGGCGGTCGCGCTGATCTTTGCCCTGTTCCTGACCAACCCCGCGCCCTTGTGCGTCCTCGATGAAGTCGATGCGCCGCTGGATGATGCCAATGTCGAGCGGTTCTGCGACCTGCTCGACGCGATGACGCGCGATACCGACACCCGCTACCTGATCGTGACGCACAACGCCGTCACGATGGCGCGGATGCACCGGCTTTACGGTGTGACAATGATCGAACAGGGGATCAGCCGACTGGTCTCGGTCGATCTTGGCGGGGCCGAGGCATTGCTGGCGGCGGAATGATTAAACGTAACGACGAAAATATTTGACAATTACTGGCGTTACGTTAATTAGCTGAGGCCTTGGCAATGAGGATTGTTTTCGACGAAACGAAACGACAGAAAACGCTTCATGAACGCGGATTAGATTTTGCTGATGCTGGAAAGATTTTTGATGGACCAAAGTTTTCCCAGCCTGACGACCGATTTCCATATCCGGAACCGCGATTTCAGACATATGGTCTGATTAATAATCGATTGGTCATGGTCGCGTGGACGCCGATTGCGAATGGTATCCGGGTCATTTCAATGAGAAAGTGCAATGAGCGAGAACAAGATGCCCTTATCGACAATCTGGGATGATGATGATTTGCCTGAATGGACCGCTGATCAGTGGGCTCGGGCCGAATTCAGTATCGGTGATCGGATCATTCGACCTGGTCAGGGAACGCTGACCAAGCGCGGGCGGCCCAGACTCGATAATCCCAAGCGTCAGGTGACGATCCGGCTCGATGACGCCGTGATCGAAGGATTTCGCGCGCAGGGCGCCGGTTGGCAGAGCCGTGTCAATGCCGAACTGCGGAAAGCACTTGGTATCTGATCAGCGTCGCCGCAGTTTGTGCCACACAAACCACCCCGCCGCTGCGAGCACGGTGACGACAATTACCACATCGAGACTGTGCATCACGGCTTTGACGCGCGGATCGCTGTTCCACGCGTTGCCGAGTTTCATGCCGACCCACGCCAGCGCAAAGCACCATGGCCATGAACCGACGAACGTAAAAATGTGAAAACGGAGCAGCGGCATGCGCACGACGCCGGCCGGGAAGGCAATGAAGGTGCGGATCACCGGCAAAAGCCGCCCGATCAGCACGGCCCAATCGCCATATCTGTCGAAAAACTTGTCCGCCCTGTCGATGTCGTGGGCGTCGATGAGGACGTAACGACCGTACTTCTCGACAATGGGCCGGCCGCCATATTGGCCCATCGCATAGCCAGCAATCGAGCCGATGTTGCAGCCGATCGCACCCGCCGTCGCGACGCCGATCAGGCTGAAATGGCCCTGGCTGACGAGATAGCCCGCGAACGGCATGATGATTTCACTGGGCAGCGGGATGCACGCGCTTTCGATGGCCATGAGCAGCGCAACGCCCGGATAGCCGAGCCCGAGGATGATGGCCGTGGTGAAGCCCGCCAGCCAGCCGACGATATGTTCGATTGTTGCGCTCATGGATGCGCGGGGTAGAAGAAGGGAGGCCCATCGACAAGCTCGGGGTGAACGGAGTTTTGCATGACCCCCATCCACGTCGCCTTCCTGCTGTTTCCCGACGTGACGCAGCTTGACCTGACCGGCCCCGCGCAGGTGCTGTCGCGGCTGGGCAATGCCAAGATCGATCTGGTGGCAAAGACGCGTGACCCTGTGCCGACCGATGCGGGGTTCGACTTGTTGCCGACCGCGACGTTCGACGCGGTGCGCAGCGCGGACATCCTGTGCGTGCCCGGCGGGTTTGGGACGATCGCGGCGATGGCGGATAACGAGACGCTCGACTGGGTGCGCGCGGTCGCCGCCGATGCGATGTGGGTGACAAGCGTGTGCACGGGGTCGCTTGTGCTGGCGGCGGCGGGGCTGCTGACGGGGTATAAGGCCACGTCGCACTGGGCATCGCGGCATCAGTTGGCGTGGTTCGGGGCGGAGCCGGTCGCCGAGCGGATCGTATTTGATCGCAACCGCGTGACGGGCGGCGGGGTGACGGCGGGGATTGATTTCGCGCTGGCGCTGACCGCGGCAATCCGCGGCGAGGATCATGCCAAATTCGTCCAGCTCAGCATCGAATATGATCCGCATCCGCCGTTCGATTGCGGGACGCCCGACAAGGCCGACGCGACGACTTTGGCGAAATACAAAGCGATGGTCGCGGCGCGTTTTCCGGATCGTGATGCGCTGGTGCGGACGATTGCCGAGCGCTTGCCTTCGCGCTGAATTGAAGTAGCGTGCGGCGATGCTCAAGCCTTTATTCGCGCTCGCCGCCTTCGCTCTTGCCGCCCCCGTCGCGGCGTCGCCTTCAACCGACTTGAAAGCCGTGATCGACGCGCATTGGGCGTGGGTCATGGCGGCAAACCCCGAATATGCGTCCACGCTGGGTGAGCCGGGCGGCGACGGGCGGGTGGCCGACATCAGCCTTGTGGCGAAGGATAAGTCTGCCAAGGAAGCCGACGGCTTTCGCACACGCCTGTCGGCTGTGCCCGATGCGTGGCTGAGCGAGAGCGAGCGGACCGACAAGGCGATCCTCATGCGGATGCTGGGCGAGGAGGTCAACGGCAACAAGTTTGGACAGCGGATGATGCTGTTTTCGACTTATGCCGGATGGCACCAGAACTTTGTCGGCCTCGCAGATAACTCGCCATTCAACACTGCGGCAGATTACGAAAGCTATCTGAAACGACTTGCCGCCTATCCCGCGATCAACGCCGAGGCCCTGAAAATCACGCGCGCGGCAGTGGCAGGCGGGTTTGTGCAGCCCTGTGTTGTGCTTGGCGGGTTCGAAGGATCGATCACCGGCGTGATTACCGATAAGGCAGAGACCTCACGCTTCTACAAGCCATTTCTGGGTAATGCGCCGACCGGGTTGAGCGCCGCCGACTGGGACGCGATGCGGGCACGGGCAGCGGCTTTGATCAAGGGGGTGCTTGAACCCGAATACCGCACTTTCGCCGATTATTATGCGCGCGACTATAAACCGAAATGCCGCGCGACCGTCGGCGCGTCGGATATGCCGCAGGGGCGCGACTATTATGCTGCGCAGATCCGCAGCCATACCACGACTGACAAGTCGGCAGACGAAATCCACCGGATCGGCCTTGGCGAGGTTGCGCGGATCCGCGCCGAAATGGAAACGCTGGCGAAATCGGCGGGCTATGCCGACCGGGCGGCGTTTATCATCGAGTTGCGCCGCAATCCGAACTATTATGCCAAGACGCCTGCCGAGTTGATGGCAGCAGCAGCGCGTCAGGCAAAGATCATCGACGGGCTGATGCCCAAATATTTCGGCAAGCTGGCGCGGCTGCCTTATGGCGTGCGCGAAATCCCTGCCGAAATCGCCGAGGGAACCACGACGGCTTATTACAATGCCGGATCACCGCCGAGTGGGATTGCCGGCTTTTATTATGTGAATACGTCGAAGCTCGATCAGCGGCCGCTGTGGGAACTCCCCGCACTGACCGCGCACGAAGCGGTGCCGGGGCACCACCACCAGATTTCGCTGGCGCAGGAAATGGACCTGCCGAAATTCCGCAAATATCTGACGGGCTTTACCGCGTTCGTCGAAGGCTGGGCGCTGTACACCGAACATCTCGGGATCGAGATGGGCCTTTATGATACGCCCGAAAAGAACATGGGACGGCTGAGCTACGAGATGTGGCGCGCCTGTCGGCTGGTGGTCGATACCGGCCTGCATTCGAAGGGCTGGAGCAAGGCACAGGCCATTGCCTTCATGCGCGACAACAGCGCGCTGACCGATGCCAATATCGAAGCCGAAGTGAACCGCTACATCTCATGGCCGGGGCAAGCGCTAGGCTATAAGATCGGTGAACTCAAGATCCGCGACCTGCGCGCGCGGGCGGAAAAAGCACTGGGGCCAAAATTCGATCTGCGCGGATTTCATGACGCCGTGCTCGCACAGGGCGCAGTGCCGCTCGATGTGCTGGAGCGGCAGGTGGATGCGTGGGTTGCGGGGAAGAAGTGAATAAGGAAGGGGCCACCCCCAACCCCTCCAGCAAGGGCTGGAGGGGCGTTCGAGTGCACTGTGTCTCCCCTCCATGCCTTCATGGAGGGGCCGGGGGTGGCTCCTTTACTTGCTACTTCACCCGTGCGGCGGCGACGGCTTCCTTAAGCGCGTCATAGCCAACCGCGCCCGACAACACTTTATCGCCAATCACCCAGCTCGGCGTGCCGCTCATGCCGAGCGGCCGCGCGAGATTGAGATTGGCGTCGATTTCGGCCTGCGCAGCGGGATCGGCGGCAAAGGCCAGATCAATGCCAAGCCCCTTTGCGATGCGCTCGACGGCGCGGGTCTCGGGCTGTCCGGCGGCATAGACCGCGCGGTGGAACGCTGAGTATTTGCCAGATTTTGCCGCCGCAAGGCTGATCCGCGCCGCGCTTTCGCTTTGCGGACCAAGGACCGGGAAGTCGCGATAGACGATGCGGACGCGCTTGTCGGCAGCGAGTAGCTTGTCGATGTCAGCCATCGAAGCGCGGCAATATCCGCAATTATAATCGAAAAACTGAACGACCGTGACGTCGGCGTCGGCCGCCCCTTCCCATGCGCCGGCAAACGGCGTTTCGATGGCTTTGCGGTTTGCGTTTACAACTTTTGCCGTTTCGCGCTCGCGCAGCTTGTCCATCGCTTCGGGCAGGATCTCGGGGTGCGACAGGATATAGTCGCGGACGATCTTTTCGATCGCCGCACGGTCATTGCTCGCGACGGGCGTTCCGCTGGCCATGACAGCCACCGTGGCAGCAGCACCGGCGGCGGCCGCGAATAATCCGATCATGATGCGTGTGGCCCCTTGGTTCATTCGTCTGGTTTTGGTTTATATTTTCGACGCAATTTCGGGTCATCGTCAATCGCGGTGCGCGATACCATTGCGATGTCCTGCGCGCGGATCCAGTCATTGCTGTCCTTGGGCAATCCGCGCATCGCATTCTGGGCATTGGCGAGCGCGGGAACGGGCGCGCCTTCAAGATTATAGCGCTCGGCCGTCGACAGGAAGGCACGCGGCTGATCGCCCTCATGCGCATAGATCGTGCCGAGCTGATACCAGGCAAAAGGATTCTGGTTATCGCGCTGGATCGCGGTGCGCAGGACGGTTTTGGCTTCGGCAAAGTTTGCGGGATCTTCGGTCGCGATCAGCGCATGGCCAAAGAGCGCCGCGATCAACGGATTGTAACGAGTGCCCTGAACTGCGTTGCGGAGAACGGGAAGCGCTTCCCTGGGTTTGCCTGATTCGAGGAGGATCTGACCCTTGAGTTCCTGCAGATACGGATCATTCGGTGCGGTGGCGAGCAGCGTATCGGCTTCGGCGACAGCTTTGTCGGGGTAAGCCGATTTGTGCCATGCATAAGCGCGGGCATAGCGCGCGGAGACCGAATTGTCGGTAATCGGGTAGCGATAGAGCGTATCCTTCGGATCGTTGATATAGCCGAAGAGTTTGGCTTTCACGCGCTGGAAACGTGCCTCGAGCGCCGGGTCGGTTGGCTTGTTCCATGCGGGATGCTGCGACATGCTGTCGCGTAGAACCTGAATACGGTCCCCGGTCAGCGGGTGGGTGCGATCATAGCCATTGTCCTGCGCGATCGCGAGGCGGAATTCCTGACCGCGCAGCTTCTGGAAAAACGCCACCATGCCCTTGCCGCTGATCCCCGCGGTTTCGAGGTAACGGCGGCCCGACTGGTCGGCGCCTGATTCCTGCGTACGGCTGAAGGCGAGATATTTGCCCAGTGCGGCCTGCTGTCCGGCAGCGAGAATGCCCGCACCGGCTTCGCCCGCGCCCGCAGCAATCGCAGCAGCCCCGAGGATGAGCGAGAGGATCGTGATGCCGGTCGCCGCCTTCACGCCTTCGGAGCCGCGCAGGACGTCACCTGCCGCAACATGCCCCAGTTCATGGGCAATGACGCCCTGGACTTCGTTGACGTTATCCGCTGCTTGAATGAGGCCCGAGTGCATGTAAACGGCCTGTCCACCGGCGACGAAGGCGTTGATCTCCGGGTCGCCAATCAGGACGATATCGACATTTTTCGGGTTGAGCCCGGCGGCGCGGATCAGCGGCGCGGCCATATCATTGAACAGCGCTTCGGTTTCGGCATCGCGCAGGATCGATTGCGCGGCGGCTGGCTGCACGGTGAGGGCGAATGCCGACAGCGCGGTTAGGGCGGTTCGTAGGATACGCTTCATCCGGGAAGCTGTTGCTGCTTGGGGCTGAACGGCGGGTGAAGCGGGCATGGGTGGTGTTTACATTCCAACGCTTCAAAACAAAACCGCTTCCCTGAGCCTGTCGAAGGGCTGCCATCCCTCAGCTATCGCCAAGGACGAGGACAACCCTTCGACAAGCTCAGGGATACGGTTATCGTCAGGTTCTACTCGGTCGCACCGAACGTCCGCTGCCACCAGCCGCCACGGCGGGGTTCGTCAGAGCTTGCCCCAGATTCAGGCGGAGATTCAGGCTCCGGAGCTGGAGCATCTTCGGTCGCAACTTTTGCCTTGGCGCGGCTGGCGCGTTTGGGCTTGGCAGCGGGCTCTTCGGTAAGAGCAACCACAGGCGGCGCTTCAGCGGCTGGCTTGGCCTTTGCGCGACTGGCGCGCTTGGGCTTTTCAGCGACTGCGGGTTCGATGACCGGTTCAGGCGCAGCTTCAACGGCATTGCGGGCGGCGGGGCGCTTGCGCGTTCGCTTTGGCTTTTCCTCTGCAACGGGTTCGGCCGCAGGTGCGTCCTCGACGGCAACCGCTTCGGTCGCTTCGGCTCCGCCTTCGACGCCACCATCGGCAGCACCATCACGACCACGCCGGCGACGGCCACCGCGACGGCCTCTGCGGCTGCGACGGGCTTCGCCTTCTTCAGCCGTTTCGGTGCGCGGCTCGCGGGGTTCGCGCGGCTCTCTGGGTTCGCGGGGTTCGCGCGGTTCGGTTTCAGTATCGCCCTCGGCGCGCGGTTCGCCTTCGGTGCCTTCGCCGTCTTCGCGACGACCGCGACGACCACGGCGGCGGCGGCGGCGGGGTCCGCCTTCGCCATCGACACGCTCTTCGCGGGGATGTTCGCTGCGGGTCTCGCGGACGTCTTCTTCCTCGTCGGCTTCGTCCTCAATGATGTCGTCATCATCATCTTCATAGACCGGCGGTGCTTCGAATTTGGGCGTGAAGGCAGGCGGCGGGCCGCTGGCTTCGACCGTCATGCGTGCGCCTTCGACTTCGCCGTCGCTGGCGATTTCGATGCGGACGCCGAAGCGCTCCTCGATCTCGGCGAGTTCGTGGCGCTTGCGGTTGAGCACGTAGAACGCTGCTTCCGAGCTTGCCCGGAGCGTGAGCAGCGAACCACGGCCACGACCCGCTTCGTCTTCGAGCATTCGCAGCGCAGACAGGCCCGCCGACGATGCCGTGCGGACCAGGCCAGTGCCTTCGCAATGTGGGCATTGCCGGGTGGAGGCTTCGAGAACGCCGGTGCGCAGGCGCTGGCGGCTCATTTCCATCAGGCCGAACGACGAGATGCGGCCGACCTGAATGCGCGCGCGGTCGTCGGCGAGCGCGGCTTTCATTGCCTTTTCGACTTTACGGATATTTCCGTTATTTTCCATGTCGATAAAGTCGATGACGACGAGACCGGCCATATCACGCAGGCGAAGCTGACGGGCGATTTCATGCGCGGCTTCGAGGTTGGTGCCGACGGCAGTGGCTTCGATGCCATGTTCGCGAGTCGAACGCCCCGAGTTGATGTCGATCGACACCAGGGCTTCTGTCGGGTTGATGACGAGATAGCCGCCTGATTTCAGCTGGACGACCGGCTGATACATGG
>JAYUQI010000155.1:0-27071 GCA_043756805.1 Sphingomonas sp. | reverse complement strand
TGACAGCGAGTGCGTATAATAAACGATGAACGACGGAATGGTCGCCGCTGCCGTCACACCGGCGAGCAGCCAAACAATCCGGCGCGGATCCGTGAATGCCGGTCGCGCCAGTAACCACGCCGTGAACAGCGATGCCGCGATGCCAGCAATCAAATGAATCGGGCCGACAACAGCACCCGCTTCGCCGACGCTCAGGTTAAAGCTGCGCTGCAGAAATGTCGGTGTAAACCACATCAGACCCCAGCCCCAGAATGCCGAAACGCCGCCGCCCATGACCATGTGAAACGCTGCTTTTTGCTTCCACAGCAAGCGCATGGTGTCTGCGATGGTCGGTGTCGCTTCATCCACCACGGCGTCCAGCCGTCCGCGCACGGGCTCCTTGATCGTGAAATAGACAATGGCACCGATAAACACGCCCGGTATCCCAAGCGCGAGGAAAGCTGCTCGCCACCCGTACGCATTGGCGACGGCGCCCGCGACATCAGCACCGAGCCACGCCCCGATCGGCGCGCCCAGCGCAAAAATAGTCATTGCCATTGGCCGGCGGTTCGCGGGAAAATAATCGGCGACAATCGAGTTGCACGCAGGCGTTCCACCGGCTTCGCCAACGCCGACACCAATGCGCGCGAGCAACAACTGCCAATAGCCTTGCGACAGACCGCAAAGCGCCGTCATCGCTGACCAGGCAACAAGCGACGCCGCCAGCAAATTTCGTCGGTTATGCCGATCCGCAACCCATGACAGCGGAATGCCAAGTGTCACATAAAACAGCGCAAGCGACACACCCGTCAGAAACGCAATGCCGCCGTCAGTGAGTTTGAGTTCGAGCCGGATCGGCTCCAGCACGGTCGACATGACATAACGGTCAGCGATGTTCATCGTATAGACCAGCATCATGATGATCAGCACATACCAGCGCTCGCCGACCGAGTGGGTGTCATTGGGGATCGTTGCACTCGTCGTCGCCATCTGCGCGCCCTTTATATTGCTTGCGGTGTAAGCTCTGGGCCCAATGCCGCGCGCAATGGCGCGAGATAAGGCGCGTAATTCTCCCATTGGTCGAGGCCGCTGGTAAAGATCGGCTGGCGCACCTGTTCGGAACTTGGCGTCCGTACCGCGCGCTCGCTTTGGTGGAAATTGAGGCAGGCCTCTTCGAACGGTAGCCCGACATAGTCGAGGATGCGGCGGACCTGCGTTTCAAGGTCGGCGACCACATCTTCATAGTGGACACGCAAAACCTTGCCGGGCAGCACCGCATCCCAATGCGCCATCAGGTCGACATAGCCTTTGTAATAGCGGCCGACTTCTTCAAGCCCATAGGTAAACTCCTGCCCCTCGGCGAAAAGCTGTTTGAAACCGCTGAAACAACAGCCCATCGCGTCTCGCCGTGCGTCAATGATCCTGGCATTGGGCAGGATAAGGTGGATCAGGCCGATATGTCGGAAATTATTGGGCATCTTGTCGATGAAATACGGTGTCCCCGTTTTGCGGTGGATCGCCGTGTCGCGGATATAGGCTTCACCGAATCCGGCCAGGTCTTCGTCTGACAATTCGGCCAGATTGGCGGGATAGCGCGCTTCCTCGCCGACCCGTCTGCGACCGTCGATCTTGTGCGCGAGGGCGAGGATGTTGGGCAATTCCATCGTGCCCTCGACCTGCGAATGCGATGCGAGGATCTGTTCGAGCAATGTCGATCCGGCGCGCGGCAGTCCGACAATGAAAATCGGATCGGACGCTGCGCATCCGGCCCCTTTTTTGGTATCGAACAATGCCGTGTTGCCGTGGTCGATCTGCGCCTGCATTTCCTTGTCGATCCGCGCCGCGTCATAACGGACTTCTTCACGTTTCAAGCGGTTGCCGCGCTCATAATAAACGAAAGAGTCAGCATAGGCGCCCTTATCCTCAAGTGCTTTGCCAAGCGCGAAACACAAGTGATAGCGGTCGACCAGCTGAGTCGTACCCGCGTTCTCGATCACCCGCATGTCGGCAATCTGCGCATCGGAAAAACGATAGGTTTTAAGGTTGGCGAGACTCCAATAGGCATCACCGAAATCAGGACGCACGTCGTGCGCGCGGCTGTAGGCAGCGATTGCATCGGGCAACCGGCCAATCGTTTTGAGCGCGTGACCCATCGTCAAATGAACGCCCGGATTGTTCGGGGTTTCGGCTGCCCGGTGCCGGTAGATGCTTAGCGCCTCGTCGAAATTGCCGACGGCAAGATTCTGGTTGGCGTAAAGCATGTCCAGTTGCGCGTTGCCGGGCTCTTTTGCGCGGAGGACAGCGGCCTGCTCAAGCGCTTCTGCAAATTTCTGTCGTTTGTTGAGGACGCCGACATAATCGAAATGCGCGCCGGTGTTATCGGGTTCGAGCACCACGGCTGATTGGAGCAGAAATTCCGCTTCTTCGAATGAACTGAACTTCGTGCCGATGTCCGCCAGAAAGCGCATCCCCTCAACATGATGCCCCTTGGTCTGGAGAAAATGGCGGCAGAGATTTTCGGCCTTTTGAAACCGGCCTTCCTGAATAAGGCTAGCAACGCTCAGCAATTCGGGCGGCAGGCTGGAGAGATAGTCGCACTGCGCCATGGCCATATCGGCCGCTTGAACCCGGCCCGCTGCCTGATGCAGATCGGCCAGCATCGTCCAGCTGCCAAGCAATGCACTGTTGTGGGAAACTGCCTCTTGATAGGCGGCCAGCGCAGCATCGGGATCACCGCTGTCGCGCATGCAATGCCCACGCTCCTGATGCGCGCGGCCATTAGTTTTATCGAGCGCAATCAGTTGATCGACCAATATCAGCGCGTGGTCAAAATTGCGCTGGTATCGTTCGGCAACAACGCGCGTGTAGAGAGCATCGCCGTGGTGCGGATCAAGGGCGAGTGCCGCATCGCACGCAGCGACAGCGTCGATGAACTGCCCATTCTGCAACATGTCGCGCGCCCGGCTGACCAGCACGTCAATCTCGCGTGTGGCATCGGCAGGTGGCGTCATTGTTGAATCCCCGTCATCGGGCCCGGATATAGAGGATATGGTGGCCGAAGTAAGGATGCTCGTGCCGTTTCAGTTTGGACCGTCTCTGCAATGTCCGGCACCGGCGTTCCTGCTGTGGGACGCCGGTACCGGGCATCTTACATCTTGAACGAAACGCGCATGCCGATCGTCCGCGGACGTGACGTCGTAATACGTGTTTCGCCGTCATTGCCGCTTTTGAAAAGCTCAGGCCGCTCGTCGGTCAGATTTTCACCAAAAATTTCGATGCCCCAATTGTCCTTGCTGACACCGAATGCGAGACTGAATTTGTTATAGCTTGCTTGTGGGAGCGACGTCTTGAGCGGCACGACGACATCGCCGGGTCTCACCGTCACGCCATTATAAGTGATTGGAATGCTGCCTGCATAGCCGAGCGTCGGGTTGAAGCTCTGATACCGGATATCGACGTTGTCGATCACCGACGACACGCTGCTGCTGACGTGGCTGAAAGCACCCTGAAAATACGGCTTCAGCCCCGAGGCCAGTTCCTTTTCATAACGCAGACGAAAGTTGCCCTGAAATTTCGGGCTGACCGCGAGCGAGCTGCCGACGGGTCGCAAAACCTGTGTGTTCTTCAGATATCGCGTGATCTCTGAATCATTATACGAAAAGGACGCATTCAGCGTGAGTTCGGGTGTCGTGCGCCAGGCAATATCGCCTTCAACCCCCGTAATACGCGAATCGATCAGATTGGCTGTGAAGAATTGGTTCGATATGTTTTGATCGAACACGCCGATCTGAACGTCTGTCCAGTCAATCCGATACGCGGCCAGATTGATCTGCAGCGTCTTGTCGAGCAGCGAGAGCTTAGTCCCGATTTCGTAGTTCTTGACTTTGTCGGGAACGTAAACCGCCAGTTTGGCGAAATCGGCTGCGGTGGGGGCACGTCGTCGATGGCACACCGCAGGGTCTGCGGTTAAAGCCGCCTGGCCGGAAGCCGTCGGAATAGGTGATATAAGCGAGCGAGCCGTCACCGAACCGATAGGTCAGATTACCCTTTACGAGCACGCCTGAATAGGTCGCAGGCGATACTGTCGCGAGCAGTGTATTGAGATTTGCGCTTATCCCGTAGAACTGCGGTGGTGTCGGCGAGGCAGTGTATTTCCCTGTCAGCGGACTATAAATACCACGCGCACCGGTACCGAAACTGGTATTCGACGACCCATTCTGCGACGCTTTTTCGTTATAATAACGTAATCCGCCCGTAATCGTCAGAGCGTCGGGAACGATATCGAATGACGCCTCGCCATAAACGGCAAATTGCCGGTCACGACGTTGAACATCGTTGAAAAATCCGACGCCAACGGGGCGAACGCTATTGTCAAAGGCTTTGACAGCTGGATCCGGGCGACGCGGATAAATGAATCCGGCGTCAGCAAGCAAATACGACCAGTCCGTGTTATCGGTAAGCCTGTTGATATCGTAAAATACACCAAAGGTGCCGCGGATGCGTTCTTTCGCTGGTGTCGTTATCCGAAATTCGTGCGTGTAACGCTTCGTCTTGTTGCGAACCTGATAGCTCTTGTTCGGCGCA
This sequence comes from Sphingomonas sp., assembly GCA_043756805.1. GTDB lineage: Bacteria > Pseudomonadota > Alphaproteobacteria > Sphingomonadales > Sphingomonadaceae > Sphingomonas_O. The sequence continues at coordinate 22,508 of JAYUQI010000155.1, read as the reverse complement.
TAGCAGGTATTACCGATATTCCCGTTATAGGCTGCAGTATAATAAACGCCGCGGTCGCATTCGTAATAAGGAACAAACAGGCCGATATTAGAGTACCGCGCATAATCCGCTTTTTGCAGCGCATTATGATTCAAGTAAGACCCTGTATAGATTAAGTCGAGGATACCGAGACGACCATTCAGGGTCAGCGTCGTGACATCGAATTTGTCGCTCAGCGAATTTTCGCCGAACTGGGTCACTTTCAAATCACCAACGGCAGGCGCGTAATCGAAAGCGCCATCGGTTTCGAGTTGTTGCCGGACGTGCAAGACATCGAGCGACCAGTCTTCACTGATCTTCAGCGTGGCAGCTATACGTCCACCAGAATATTGCGCATCATTATAGTTATTTTCGACAAAACGGTCATTGTTGATCGTCCCGCGCGTCGGCGCATTATACTGGCTGCCGTTGCAATTTGCGATCACTGTTGTCGCCGTTAACTGGCATGACTGCAGCGCACGCATGACAAGGAGTGGATTGCCTGTCGGAAGCTTGCCCGCCACGCCGACATTCGCGTTGAAGGGCATCTGGAACGTGCCCGGTACGTTATCGATATAACCGCCTTGCTGATCGGCATAAAGCACGACGCGAACAGCCAGCCGATCTTCGATGACGGGAATGTTGATAAACCCGTCGCCGCCGACGCTGTTATCGCCCCCCTTAGTAAAAGCGTAAGTGCCGTTGAAACCAGCTTCAAACTTGGTCAGGTTCGGCTTGTTGGTGATATAGCGCACGGCACCACCCATCGCGCTCGCACCAAAAAGCGTGCCTTGCGGCCCTGCCAAAACTTCCACGCGTTGCAAGTCGGCAGCATAGATATCAAGATTGCGCCCGACGAGCGATGCGGGCGCATCGTTCAGGTATAGAGCGACCGCTGGCGCTGTGCCGGCTGTCCCTTGAATTTGCAGGCCCGGTGCATCCGTCGAAAGGCCCCGAATATACATCGATGACGTGCCGGGTCCGCGCGATGCACTGCGAACATTGGGAAGGAATTCGATCAGCTTGTCGAAATTCGTGATATTGAGCTTGTCGAGCGTGTCACCGCCAAGGGCTTGAATCGCGATCGGGATCTGATTGAGCGATTCTTCGCGCCGCGTCGCGGTCACGATGATGTCAGCGATACCTCTGTCAGCGCCGGTTGCCGGTGCTGCCTGTTGTGCAAAGACCGGCGCGCCGCCTGCACCAAACGCGACCAGCGCGAGGGCGGCTGTTGAACGCTTCCAACATGATTTCATGACATTCTCCCCTGATTTCGCCTTTTTCCCGAGGCGTTATTTTGACATTGAATAATCGACCGAGAGTGTTTGGATCGATTGGCGCACGCAAATGACCAATTTTGAATGACCGGTAAGAAAAATTACCTCCGCCTCAACCCGTCACCGCGCAGAGCTAAGCATATTGTTCCAGCGCGATGCCATATCAAAATGCGCCCACGACATCGCATTTATGCATGGCGCTCTGCGTGTTGCGCGTGTTTTACATATGTCTGATCGTCGTTCGATACGTCTTATCGCCGTCCGGTCGCGTGCGATATTTTCCCTATGTGCCGGATGCCCAGCACGCCAACCCGATCACAAAAGAGACGCAACATTGGCTGACCGCAAGTTCATTCTGACCCTCGCCTGCAAAGACAGGCCTGGTATCGTTTCGCGCGTTTCAACGCATATTTTTGAATCACAGGGTAACATTCAAGACTCAAGCCAGTATCACGATCCCGACACAAACCAGTTTTTCATGCGTGTGGCTTTCGGGCTGCCGGCCAATGCAGCGGAGCCCAACGCCGCCTTTGCCGTGCTTGCCAACGACTATGGCATGCACTGGCACATCCGCGAAAGCACCGAGCGTCAAAAAGTCCTGATCCTCGTTTCCAGATTCGATCACTGCCTCGTCGATTTGCTTTACAGGCTGCGTATCGGCGAACTTCAGATGGACGTGACGGGCATCATCTCGAATCATCCGCGCGAGGCGCTCGGCACGCTCGACTTTGGTGCCATCCCCTTCCACCATTTGCCGGTGACCAGAGAGAACAAAGCGGCGCAGGAAGCACGTATCTGGGAAATCTTCACGCAAACGGGTTCAGACCTCGCGGTTCTGGCGCGGTATATGCAGATTCTCTCGGATGACCTGTCCGCGAAATTCAATGGGCGCTGCATCAACATTCACCACAGCTTCCTGCCGGGCTTCAAGGGCGCAAAACCCTATCACCAAGCGCATCGGCGCGGTGTCAAAGTCATTGGCGCAACTGCCCATTATGTGACGACCGACCTCGACGAAGGGCCGATTATCGAGCAGGATGTCGAGCGGATCAGCCATGCCGACACCGCCGACGATCTGGTCCGCAAGGGGCGCGACATCGAACGTCGGGTTTTGTCACGCGCCGTTAGCCTTCACCTCGACGGCCGGGTTATCCTGAACGGGGAACGAACCGTGGTGTTCAGAGATTAAGCGGAAGGCAAAACCGATGAAGGTCGCATTGATCGTTTTGGCTCTATGCGTTGCCGTTTGCCCGGCAATCGCCCAACCGCCAAGCGTGCCGGGGGCCGATGCGCCAGAACTGGCAGCGATGGGGTCCGACGCCGTAGGGTTTCGCACCGTCACGCTGATCCACCCGAACCAGCCGCAGCTTGATGCCGCTGATCCAAAGACCGAGATCGTTCCGCTGCATGACCGCAAACTGGTTGTCGATATCTGGTATCCGGCGACAGCGGCCAAAGCGGCAAAGCGCGTGACCTATCGCGGTTCGCTCTGGGGCGAGCCACCCGGACCGCCCGTTGCTTTCACCCAGGAAGGGCTCGCAGTCCTGAACGCGACACCCGTGGGCCGCGCGCACCCCCTGGTGATCCTCAGTCACGGTTACAGCAATGCGCCCGCCGTGATGACGTGGCTGACCGAGAATCTCGCGTCAAAAGGCTATGTCGTCGCGGGCATCAACCACGAAGACCCTGATCCCTATAGCGTGTCGGCGGACAAGCGCGCGGCACCGAATTTCAACCGTCCCCACGACATAGCCTTTGTGACCGCGCAGTTGCGGGCAACTTTGGGCACGCAGATCGATCCCGAGCGCGTCGCGATGATCGGCTATTCGCAAGGCGGCTATGGCGTCCTCACCGCAGGCGGGGCGACGCTTGATCCCGACGGACCGAGCATGAGCCAAGTCGCCAGTGGCTGGCTGAAAAAATATGCGCGGGGAACGGCCGCCGCTGGCGAGATCATCGTGCCCGATGTGAAAGCCATTGTCGCGCTCGCGCCAGCGGGTGGCTCGCCGCAAAGCGCATGGGGCACCGAAGGACTGGCTGCGATTACGGCGCCGATGCTCCTTATTCAGGGCGATGCCGACCCTGTTGTCGATTACAAAACCGGCGCGCTCGCGGCATTTAACGGTGCGGTGCATGCGGATCGTTACCTCTTGACCTATCGTCAGGCGGGGCATGCCATCGCGCTCAACCCCGCCCCGCCGCAGATGCGCGGCAGCCTGTGGGATATGGACTGGTTCGAAGACCCGATCTGGCGACAGGACCGGATCAACGCGATCAACCTGCATTTTATCACGGCGTTTCTGGCCGTGCATTTGCGGGGCGAGGAGGCCCGCGCGGCGTATCTCAATATGCCGGTGGAAAATTCGGATGACGGAACGTGGGCGGCGCCGGCTGGCACGCCGTGGGGGGCGTATAGCCCGGGCGGTAACGGGGTGACGTTGTGGAAAGGCTTTCAACGGCGGCATGCGCGGGGGATGACATTGCAGCATAGCGGCGCAGAAGCTCGGCGTTAGAAGTTGGACATGGGCTTTCGCGGGGATTTCAGACAAAATTCATACCAAATGCGCATTTTGATTGCGCGCGAAGTTCTCGAAGTTCTCACTGGTTTCCTACGCAACCTCCGCAACAATCAGAGGGGGTGAGTGACGTCATGGTGTCGGATTTCTTTACGAAGGTTACAAAGGTGACACTACGCAGGCCATCCGAAATACTCGGGACCGGGGGTTCGGGACCAACGGATAGAAAGAGCCAAATCGGAACGTAGCAGGAACATTTTATGTAGGAAAGCGGTTCGTGGTCAGGCGACTGCGAAATGGCGGGTTGCGACAACTTTGCGACGTTCGAATTGAACTGACATCATTTTGACGTCTGCCACTTGTTCATCTTCCAACAACCACCGCAGACGGCTTGGTGATTTTAATGCCGTCAGATACCGCTCAGCATGCGCTTTCAAAACAGAAAATTGTTAGGCCCAGCCGCTGATTCAAAATTGCTGTAGCCATGTGTGTAGACCTCTGAATATCGCCAAAGCGGAACCTTCTCGAAGTGGAAGTAGCGGTTGAGGTCGTCAAACTCCCGCATACCATGGCTACCAAATTGGGCAGCGACCATGATCCATATTGCAGAGACTGCATGGATTGCTGCGTCAACTGTCGCCCGCGCGAACTCGGTTTCTCTATCGTGCTTCGCTGCATTGTAATCGTCGTACCAAGTGATCGATTTAGTTGGTGCCGTCGCATCCCAAAGGGCAAAAGGCGATACTGAATCTAGCCATGGATAGTGCTGAAGCTTAACTGCATATTCGGAGAGCCGCATCGCCGGTGCAAGCTTCACATAGTCTTGAGTGCTTGGGCGCACAGGCGCTGTGCCATTTGCTGCAAGAATTCCGCGCCACTGCGCCTCGCATTCCGTGCAGGCCAAAATTAGAAGGTTGCGTATCGAGTTGCCGTAGCAGGCCATGTTTGCTTGGACTGGGTGGATCGCCTGAAAGATGGTATCAAGCATGCCAACTAAAGAACGCACCTGATTCAGCGTGCTCGCCATAAGATCAGGCGCTTTCCAGAACTCAGGCAGCGAGCCGGGGGACTCCAAAGGATGCTGATCGTTAGGACGTGCCATGCGTGGGTAATAAGCGCCGGGTGGCAATCGCATCTTGTGTAGCACGAATTGTTTTTGCTCAAACATTGGGACGCGACAAAGGGCCTGTCTGAGGCTTTCATTGCGCTCCAGCGTCGTCGATGATCGCTGGTCTGGGCTTGGAATACCTACTCGCACCGCATTAGAGCCATCAAAATGCCAGACCTGCGCCCCTAGCTCACCTGTCGTACCAAAGAAATCACCAGGCTCTACCTCATGATCGACCGTTTCATCGGCGGTTTGTGCGCGCTGCTTTGAAGGATTCGTGTTAAGTACTATAGCCATAACTGAAGTTAGCGGCGGGTTCGGAAATCGCAAAACACTTCCGCAATGTCCGCTGTCAACAATCTGACCTCAAAACCGGAAAGTCCGGAATCCCCAACAAATCAGGCGCACACTATCCCGCCAAAGTCGGCAGTGCCTGTTCCCAAAAATGGATCAGGCCTGCGCTGAAGCTCGCGGGCACATAGACGTCGCACGCCGTATCGCTGACCACGTGCAAGCGCACGGCGACATGGTCGATGATCGTGGCGGCGCTGGTGCCGGGGGCGAAGGCGGGGGACTCGGCGTCGAATACGCCGCCTTCCATCAGGAGCGTTCGCCAGTTGGTACCCGAAAGCCGGACGCGGACGATGCCGCCGCCGATCGCGGTGATGGCACCGTCTTCGCCAAGGATGGCGGGCAGCGCGGTGGCGTTGCCCTCAACCAGCCAGACCGTGGGTTCGTAGTTGATCAGACGCAGCGCATCAGTGCCGCCCGACGTGCCAAGGCGCGGCAGGGCAAAACCTGTCGCTGCTTTGAACCGCGTGGCGACTCTACGAGGATTGCTCCAGATTTCGAGCGCGTGGAGCGGCGCGGCGGGCCGCAGAGTGATCGTCACCTCAGTCACGATAACGCGCCCCCGCACTGTCATAGAAATGCGGGGCGACCACACGGACACGTGCCGATTGCCCGCGTGTCGGCGATGTCGCGATCAGGGTTTCGCCGTGTCGCGCGAAACCGTCTTCGAGCTGGCCAAGCGCGATGGCGCCGCCTTCGATGACGCGAAACGCGGCTGCGCTGACATGGCCAATCGGCAACTGGCCGTCGCCGGCGATCAGCATCGCGCCTTCGGGGATTATGCCCTCGATTGCTTCGAGCCCGACGAGTTGACGACGCCCGCTCGCCGACAGCGCAGGCCGCAACAAACCCGATGCGCCGATGAAGCCACCCGCTTTGTTCAGCATTTTATCGAGCGCGAGATCATGCGGCGTCAACCGCCCGTCAATTTCGCCACCGACGACCAGATGCCCTTTCTCGATGCGGAGGAACTCCATGGCTTCCATGCCGTAAAGGCACCCGCCATTTGCAATGACCGCACGTTCGAGTGCCGTCCACACGGGCGCGGCTTGTGTGGCCTCACTATAGATTTCGAAGGCGCGTTCGCCGCTGTAGCTGGCCGCAAGGATAAGCACCGGCATGTCCGCAATTGTTGCCGGGACAGTCGACATATGGCGCGGCGGCTCCTCGCCGATCAACGCCGCCAGCACGGCCTTGGCATTCGGCCCCGCCACGGCAATCCCGGCATAATGCTCCTGCACATTGACGGCCGAAACGCGCAGATGCGGGCAGAGCGCGTTGCGAACGTAGGAGATATGCGTCGCCATCCGGTCCGCGCCGCCGGTCGAACTGGTCAGCAGATAGCGGTTTTCGCCAAGCCGCCAGACCGTGCCGTCGTCGAACACAAAGCCGTCTTCGCGCAGCATGAAGGTATAACGCCCGCGCCCGACGGCGAGCTTGTTGACGGTGGTGGCACAGATGATTTCGAGGAAGGCCGCAGCATCGGGGCCGCTCACCTCAAACTTGGCGAGCGTCGAGACGTCGGTCATCCCGACATCGGTGCGCACCGCGCGGGCTTCGCGCAATGCCGCCTCGGCCAGCGTTTCGGCCCCCTGCGGATAAGCGCGCGGACGGAACCAGTAACCGAGCGGCTGCCAGATCGGGTCATGCGCCTGATGTGCGTCATAGAGCGCGAGCCGCCGGACGTGCGCGCCACCGTCTTTCGCGCCTGCGCCAGCGAGCAGGCCCATCGTCACCGGTGTATAGGGCGGACGAAAGGTCGTCAGCCCGGCCTCGGGAATTGCGACGCCCTGTTTTTCCGCGAGCCGCCCGAGCGCCGACATGTTGCTGAGCTTGCCCTGATCGGTTGCCATGCCGAGCGTCGTGTAGCGCTTGAGATGTTCGACCGAGCGATACCCCTCTGCCCACGCCAGATCGACATCGGCGAGCGTCACGTCATTCTGGAAATCGATGAAGGATTTGCGCGGGTCGCCCGCAGGAGGCGCCGTGAAAACCGGATCTGGCGCCGCCGCGCCGCCGACGGTCTGCACTGATTGTGGCGAGGTGCCGGGGACGAAAGCCTGTGCCGCGTCATCCCAATCGAGCGAGCCGCCCGCTTGCATGTGGAGGTGGACGACGGGTGTGAAGCCGCCCGAGACTGCGAGCAAGTCGGCGGCCCAGCGCATGGTTTCGGTTCCGACTTCGGCGGTGACGCTTGCGAGATGGTGGCGCATGCCCTTGGTCGAAAGCGGGACGGCATTATTGAGGACATTGAACTGTCGCCGGGCAGACGCGCCCGCAGGCGATGGCCGCGCGTCGAGGATTGCGACGATCCCCGCTCCGGCTTCGACAAGCGCATGCGCAGTGCGATAGCCATCGTCATTGTTTGTCGCGATCACGACACGCTTGCCAGGCAGCACGCCGAACCGCTGAACATAAGTGCGCGCGGCCTGGGCGAGCATGACACCGGGACGGTCGTTGTGGGCAAACGCAACAGGGCGTTCGATGCAGCCGGTCGCAAGGATCACGTGCCCTGCCCGGACATGCCACAGGCGCTGGGCAACACCGTTCGGCGGGACTTGCCCGGGTTCGACGATCCGTTCGCTGAGCGTCAGGAAATTGTGATCCCAATATCCCGATGCCGTCGTGCGTGTCAGGATACGGCCCCCGGCGGCACGGATACGCGCGGCAGTGGCGTCGATCCACGCAGCGTTGAGTTGCTGCGGATCGCGGATCAGCGACGCGCCGAGGATGCGGTCCTGCTCGACAAGGATCACGCGCTTGCCTGCCTCGGCTGCTTCGAGTGCCGCTGCCAGACCGGCAGGGCCGCCGCCGACCACCAGCACATCGCAAAACGCGGCGCGCTGGGCAAAGCGGTCGGGGTCCGCCTCGGTCGGCGCTTTACCCAATCCGGCGGCTTTGCGGATGAAATATTCGTAGATCATCCAGCGCTTGGCCGGGCCGAAAAACGTCTTGTAGTAAAAGCCGGCAGATAAGAAGCGCGACCCAAGGCCGAATATCGCGCCTGCATCAAACGTGAGATTGGGCCAGCGGTTCTGGCTTTTGGCGACCAGCCCGTCATAGACAAACACATCGGTTGCGCGGGTATTGGGTTCGCTGCGACCAGCCACGCCCACCGTGACAAGCGCATTGGGTTCCTCGATCCCCGCCGTCATGATCCCGCGCGGACGGTGATATTTGAAGCTGCGCCCGACAAGGCCAATGCCGTTGCGCAAGAGCGCTGCGGCCAAGGTATCGCCGTCGCGCGCCTGATAGGATTTGCCGTCAAAAGTGAACCTGATCATGGCAGCGCCTCAGGCCCGACCGCACGAACGGCTTCGATCACATGCGTGACCCGGTGCCGCGTCAGGACCATCCAGGCACGACAGCCGAATGTATGGCGCCAGATCTCGTCATCGAGCCCGCGCGGATTGGCGCGGCTGAACAGGGTGACCACTGCGTCGTCGGGCAATGCGTCCAGCATCACGACCGAATCGACCGTGCGTTCGTAGGTGAACTCGGCTTGCGCGCGCGGGCCGCAATGGGGGCAGTGTATCTGCATCATGTCAGCGGCTATTCGGCATCGGGCCGGTGCCGGTTTCGTCGATGGTGGCACCACTGGTAAAGCGATCCAGTGCAAAAGGCGCGTTCAAGCCGTGCGGCTTTCCCGTCGCGAGCGTGTGGGCATAGGTCCAGCCCGACGCCGGTGTCGCTTTGAACCCGCCATAGCACCAGCCGCCATTGAGATAGAGATTCCGGACGGGGGTTTCCCCGATGATCGGCGCGCCGTCAAAGCTCATGTCAGTCACGCCGCCCCAAGTCCGCACCATGCGCAGGCGCGAGAGCGCGGGCACGAGCATGATCCCTTGCGCGATGGCTTGTTCCATCACCACCGGATTGCCGCGCTGGGCATAGCTCGGCCAGTTGTCGGGATCGCCGCCAAAGACGATGCCGCCCTTATCCGACTGGCTGATGTAGCAATGGACCGATTGCGACATGATCACGCTGTTGATCATCGGCTTGACGCCTTCGGTGACCATCGCTTGCAAGGTTTGCGATTCCACTGGTAATTTGAGACCCGCAAGCCCCGCGACATGGCCGCTGTTCCCCGCAACGCATATCCCGACGCGGCCCGCGCCGATCCGCCCGCGCGTGGTTTCAACCCCGACGACCGCATCGCCATCGCGCACAAATCCGGTGACTTCGCATTTCTGGATGATGTCGACGCCAAGGCTGTCCGCCGCGCGCGCATAGCCCCAGGCGACAGCATCATGACGCGCGGTGCCGCCCCGCCGCTGGATCAGCCCCCCCTCAATCGGGAAGCGCGCGGTGCGCGACATGTCGAGCAGCGGTTCGAGTTTTGCGACCTCATCGCGCGTCATCAGGTCCGCATCGATCCCGCTGCACCGCATGGCATCGCCGCGCTCGGCAAGTTTGGTCATGTCAGCATCGGAATGGCCAAGAAACATCGCCCCGCGGGGGCTGAACATGACATTGTAATTCAGCTCGTCGCTGAGGTTTTCCCACATTTTCAGGCCGAATTCGAACAATGTGTGGAGTGGTGCCAGACGGTAATTCGACCGGACAATCGTCGTGTTGCGACCGGTGTTGCCGCCGCCGATCCAGCCCTTTTCCAGCACTGCGATGTTACGGATGCCGTGGACCTTGGCGAGGTAATAGGCCGTGGCAAGGCCATGCCCGCCGCCGCCGATGATGATGATGTCGTAACTGGCCCGGGGTTCGGGATCGCGCCACGCGGGTTGCCAATGCTTGTTGCCCCCGAATGCGCCGCGGATCAGCCCAAGTGCCGAATAGCGGTTCATGAAATCGGCAGCCACCCGCGCTTTTCGCGCCAATCGGCCTCGAGTCCTGCAAAGCGTGACAGGCCCAGAATGCCAATGTCAGCGAACGAACATGCCCCGTCGAGCACAAGGTCGCGGATCGCATGGCCCGATGCGGGCGACAGGCCAAAGCCGACGCCCGACATTGTTGCAACGACAACATTGTCGGGGCTGGTCAGCCGGTCGATGATCGGACGACCATCGGGCGTGTTTTCAATGACTCCGGCCCAACTGCGGATGACGTTCAGATGCGCAGCTTTTGGCAGAAGTTCGGCAAGGCGCGATGCAAGATTGCGCATCAGCGGCGTCGAGGGCCGCGCGGCTGGCCCCGCCTCGTCAATATCGATCCACTCGTGCGGGCCACCACCATAAGCCAAATTGCCGCGCTGCGTCTGGCGGCCATAGAGTTTGTGCCCATCGACGCCGCCGATCGGCATCATCGGCGCGGGTTCGGTGATGATCATTTCAGCGCGTGCGGCCGCAATCGGAATGTCGACACCGAGCTGTGCGGTCAGCTTGTCGGTCTGCGGCCCTGCGGCGATCACCAGCGAGTCGCAACCATAGGTGGCGCTGGACGTCTTCACGGCTGTCACCTTGCCACCCGCCGTCTCGAACCCCTGTCACCGCGCTATGCTGGACAATGGTCCCGCCAAGATCCTGCAGCGCCCAGGCATAGGCCTGCACGGTCCGTTGCGGATTGGCGTGGCCGCCGAACCGGTAATGCACACCGCCGAAACATTTATCCCCGGCAAGCGGCACGGCGTCTTGCACTTGCTTTATGTCGAGAAGATCGACCGGGTGACCCAAACGATGGTGCCGTTCGGCCACGAAACGATATTGCTCCCACTGGCGCTCGGTCATGGCAATGATGATGCGTTCGCGGCAATGTTCGGTCGGATAGCCGAGAAGTTCGTCCATCTGCGGCCACAACCGGTGCTCTTCATCAAACAGCGGGCTTTGGTAATGCGAGGCACCGCCGCCGTTGCGACCCGATGCTTCCCATCCGACAATGCCTTTATCGAGCACAGTCACTTTCACGCCCGACCGTGCGAGCCACCAGCCTGCGCTGAGCCCGGTCACGCCGCCACCGACGATGACAACGTCTGCGCCGTTCATTCGTACATCCCGGTATAGAGCATCTGGCGGTGTTCATCCTCGTGCACGGTGCCAAGATCTTGCACCGGCACCCACTGCGTCGGAATACCGAACCAGACGTCCCAAGCCGCTGTCATTGCTTCGCTTTCATGCCAGTCGGCGAGGATCTTGAGCGGCAGCGGTCGAACCGGCGCGCGGTGCGAGGCAAGCGGGATCGTCCCGAACGGCTGGTCCGCTTCGATCGCGAGCAGCATCGCCACCTGATCGCGGCAGCGGCGCCCCTGACACACACCCATCCCGGCACGCGTCAGGCGCTTGATCTGGTCGGGATGCGGCGGGCCATCGGCAATCAGCGTGTCAAGCGACCGCGCGCACATCGCCGGTGGCCGCGCGAGATAATTTGGCGGCTGGACACCGATGAGGTCAGCACGAGTCACTTCTTCGCACTGGCAGATGATGGTATCGGGCGCACTGATGGCGGCGAGCGACCGCATCCAGTCCATCCGATAAGCAATATGGTCAAAGCCCGTGTCGGCCAGCCCGGCGCAATCACCGATGGCAGTCACAGTCGGTTCGCCTGCGGGGATGTAGCCACCGCGGGTCGCATGCAAGACGCGCGGGCCGTGCATCGCATCGACCAGCTCGATGGCAGGGACAAGGCCAATCGCAACACAGATGCAGTCGCAGGCAATCTCTTCGCCGCTGGACAGCGTGGCACTTTCGACGCCATCGATTCCGCCCAGCGCAACAGTGATCGTCTGCCCGCAGCGAATTTTTATCCCTGCTTCCTCTACTCTGGCGATCAGATCGGCACTGCCCTGCGGTGCGTCTCGCGCTTCGATCAGCCCGGCAACTTCAATGCCGCGCTCATGCGCCAGCAGCGCCGTTTCGAGTGCCAGATCATGCGAGCCCAGCACCAGCACCCGCCGCCCCGCAAACGCATCGTAGCGCGTCAGCAACATTTGCAGCGCCGCCGCGCCCATCACGCCCGGCTGATCCCAGCCCGGAAAAGCCATCGCAAGGTCACGCGCGCCAGTTGCCAGCACCAGTCTGTCGAAACCGACCAGCCACGACCGCTCGGCATCGGCCAGTCCGACGACTTGTTCGGGCAAGCTCGCAACACCCGGCCCGTTGCGATAGACACCCCATGCCGACGTGCCGAGCAGCAGTTCGACACCAGCCTCCATCGCCGTTTCCAGTGCGGGCATCGACATGAAAATCGCTTCGAGCATCCGGTCACTATTCTGTGTCGCTGCTGTCATGCGCCCGCCGAAATAGAGCGGAACATCATTGCCCATCAGCGCGCCCGACACCGGGTTTTCATCGACCAGCAGCACTGATGCACCGGTTTTGGCAGCGTCGATGGCCGCAGCGACACCGCTCGGTCCCGCACCGATGACGACGAGATCATAATGCGCTTCCGCCGCACTGCGTGTGCCGTTGATCGCGCAGACGTCAGTGCCGGTAAAATTAAGGTCCATCACACGGCCTCCAACGCCTGCGCCAGATCGGCGATCAAATCATCGACATGTTCGAGCCCGACCGAAAGCCGGATCGTGCCGTCGGTAATCCCGCCTGCCCGCCGCTGTTCGGGCGCGACGGCATAATGAGTGGTGCTCGCCGAATGACAGATCAGCGTCTCCGAACCGCCAAGACTCACCGCCATTTTCATCAGACGCAAATTGTCGAGCATCCGGAAGGCTTCGGCCTCGCCCCCATGGAGGTGGAACGAAAAGGTCGATCCTGCTGCGTTGCATTGCTGGTCATAAACCGCGCGTTGCCGCGTCCCCTCGGCAAGGAAACCGAGATAGGTGACGCCGGCAACCTTGGGATGATCGCGCAGATATTCGGCAACGTTGCGCGCATTGCTCATCGCCCGTTCGGACCGGACATGGACGGATTCGAGTGATCGCATCACGAGCCATGACGTATAGGGATCGAGGTGATTGCCCCATGTCGTCCGCTGTGTGCGGAGCAGATCGATCAAGTCCTTGCGCCCGCTGATCCCGCCCGCCAGCAAATCGCTGTGCCCCCCGCAATATTTCGTCAGCGAGGTCATGCAAAGATCGACACCGAGGTCGAGCGGACGCTGTGCGAACGGTCCGAGCAGCGTGTTGTCGACAACGACATGCGGGCGACGCCCCTGCTGCGCGCCGACTTCGTCCGCGATCCGCACCATCAACGCAAGATCGATAATCGCCGCCGTCGGGTTCGCCGGGGTTTCGGCGATGATCAGCGCGAGCGGCCCTTTTGCCATTGCCGCTTTCACCGCCGACCGGACATCATCCTCGTCGGTGCCATCGAGATAGGCCGCCGCATGCGATCCGAATTGCGGCATGATGCTGTTGTAAAGCATATCCACACCGCCATAGATCGGCCGCCCGTGGATCACGCTGTCTCCGGGCCGGACGAATGCCAGTGCAATCGATGAATGTGCGGCCATTCCGCTGCTGTAAGCGACTGCCGCTTCGCCGCCATCGATCGCTGCCAGTCGCGCCTCAAGAAAATCGAGACCCGGATGGCCCAGCCGCGAATAGATATGATGACTTTGGCCGACGGCGGGGCCAGTGCCGTCAAAAAAGGCTTCGTGAACGTCCTTGGCTGCTTGCGCCGAGGGATAGACGAACGTCGAGGTCATGAAAATCGGTGGCTTTACCGAACCCATGCCCATGGCAGGGTCATAGCCGTGGCTGACGGCCAGCGTTTCGGGGCGCATGCCCTTTGGCGGATCAATCGACATTGGCATCAAGATAAGCGCGGCCCTTGTCGCAATACCAGTCGACAAAGCGCTGCGCGAGCATTTCGGCATCCTGCGAATATGGGCCGGGCGTATAGCCAAGGCTGTTCACGCCAAGCTGGTTATTCTCGGCCAGCGCCTTGTCCTGCAAATTGGTCCGCGTCCAAAGCTCGGTTAGCGTGTCGACGTCATAATCGACGCCTTCGACGGCATCCTTGTGGACCAGCCATTTGCCAATGACGTGCGTTTCGTTGGGGCCGACGGGCATGGCGCTGAACATGAAGACATGGTCGCCGGTCGCATGGGCAAAGCAATGGGGGTCCAGCGCCCAGCGCATCGACCCGATGTCACCATCATTGGCATCGCACATCAGCTTGTTGACGACCCGTTTTCCGTCCATCGATATCGACACGCTGCCTTCGTTCAGGCGAAAGCGGGCAAGCTGCCACCAGCTTCCTTCGACAGGATCAAGCTCGAGATCATGTTCGGCCATTGTGGTTTCGAATGTTTTGGCAAGAACGTCCTCGCCGAAGTCGAAATGCTTCGACATGCCGACTGGAAACGTCGCAGCGAGTTCGGGGTGGCCGGTGCCGCAATGATAACATTCGCGGGCGTTTTCCATCACCAGCTTCCAGTTGGCATTTTCAACCAGCACGCTTTCGAACGCAACCTTCGCATCCTTGAAGTTGTGCGGTTCGGCAAAGGCCGTCATGCGCGCCCGAAACTCTTCGAATTCGGGGGGGCTGTCGGCAAGACAGATGAACATCACACCCGCCACGATTTCCAGCGCGATCGACTTCAGGCCATGATCGGATTTGTCAAAATCATCGGGCATGCGCCCGGCCGAAAAAAGCGATCCGTCGAGATTATAGGTCCAGCGATGATAGGGACAGACCAGCTTGGGCGCTGATCCGCTCCCCGGTGTGCACAGCATCGACCCGCGGTGGCGGCAGCTGTTGTGGAAAGCGCGGACGTCACCAGCCCGATCCCGGACGATGATTACCGGCCATTTGCCGATCATCATCGCCAGATAACTGCCCGGTTTGGGCAATTCGACTTCGAAACCGGCCATCAGCCAGCTGGTTGCATAGATCGCATCCATATCGAATGCGAACGCGGCCGGATCGTTATAGAGCGCTTGCGGCAAACTATGCCCCGCCCGACGCGCATCAAAACTGTCGCGGATCTGGCCCAAATTCATTAATACGCCCCTGCCGGTATCCCTGAGACATGATGGGATGGACGATGATCAATCGGGCGAACAATCCCATTTTCTGATAACCCCATGTCAAATTGCGACGCCAGAGCGGATAGCCTCTTGCGTCGATTGGCGATGGCTTGGATTATGCAGGCCAACTGCAAGCAAAAAGGGCCGTCGTTATTTCAAACCGAAGCTCGATCAACCGTCGCTGGCTTCCGCTCAATGCGCTGCGCGCATTCGACGCGGTTGGACAGCATTTGAGCTTTACCGGCGGGGCAGCTGCGCTTTCGGTGTCGCAGAGTGCCATGAGCCGCCATGTCATCGGACTCGAAGAATTGCTGGGCAAGCAACTTTTTGACCGCGACACACCCAAGCTGACCCTGACGGCAGCGGGCGAGGAATTACTTCCCGTCGTGAGCAAATGTTTCGACCGGCTCGAGCAAACGATGAACGGTATTCGCGACGACAATACTGCCAACCGCGCCCTGCGTATCCACATTCCGCCGTCGCTGCTCCAGCAACTCGCACTGCCGATGCTCCGTGATTTTCGCGGGGAATATCCCGACATCCGGATCGATGTCTCAAGCGCGCACGTGACAGGGCTTCCCGCCACGAGCCTCGATATGGCGATCGTGTTTGACCGGCCCAATGTTGATGATCGTGTCACCGATCTGCTCTGGAACGTGCGCGTCGCGCCGCTCTGCTCGCCACAAACGGCCCTGCTGAGCGCAGGAAAATCATTGACTGAATTCCTGGCGTCTCAGGAACTGCTCCACGTCAAGCTCGACGATGAACCGCGTGACTTGCTGTGGGCGACATTTGCGCGCCAATGCAGCCTCGACATCGTCACCGAAAGCGGACTGGCGTTCGATACCGCCATTGCCGCTGCACAATATGCAATGTCGGCAAACGGCGTTTTCCTCGGCGATTTCGATATGTTTGCGCAGGAACTGGCCGATGGCCGACTTGTCATGCCTTATGTCATGGCCGTTGACGACGGATACGGATATTATCTGAAACTGCACGCCGATGATCTTGCCGATCCGGCAATTTCAGTCTTTCGAAGCTGGCTGATCAATCGCTTTGGCGTGCACCCGCGGCACGGCGCGGAAGCAGCTTTCACCGTAATTGACTGAAATATAACCTATTATCATAGAATTTGAAAAAAATATCGGGCACCGATCATGCTCGGCAATCAGGCGAGCAAGATGACTTGAGCTTGTCGCGCGTCCCTAAGTAGAAACCGACATGACGGCATTTCCGGTCAATTTTTGACAAAGCGCAAAATCTCAAACGCGATCCGGCGTTAGTTTTCATGTGACTCGCAAAGACGCGGGCAAACGGGCGCTCCGGCTTATTGTCACTCTCGGTGGCAGCCGGGTCCATTTTTCTATCCATGGAGATGAGAATGAAAACGACAACATTGCTTGCGGCTTCAGCCGCTGCCCTCAGCATCGCTTTGGCCACACCAGCCGCTGCGCAGCAAACGTCAACCAACACCGCCGACAATGCATCGACGGCAACGACGACCGATCTGCAATTGCAGGCAACCGACGTTTTGAACAACAAGTCGACCAACACGGCGACGGACTCGTTCAACGACAATTCGGACAATTCGGACAATTCGGCGAATGCGCTGGCGTCGTACAATACGGCGACCGACTCGTTCAACGACAACTCCGATAATTCGGATAATTCGGACAACTCCGATAATTCCGACAATTCGGTGACCGACGCGTTCAAGATCGCACTTGGTTCGTACAACACCGACAATTCGGACAATTCGGACAACTCCGATAATTCGGATAACTCGGTCAACGACTCCTACAATATCGATGACTCGTACAATACCGACAATTCGGTCAACGACTCCTACAACGACAATTCCTATGTGGCGGCGACACAGATGCTGACGGCGTCGGTGAGCAATGCCAGCTCGCTGAATTTCGACGGCACCGAAGGAAATTATTCCAGCGGTAACAATCAGGTTCAGGGCAATGCCTTTGCGGCATATGCCGGCATTCTGAACCAGGCATGGAACACCGGCATCAACGCCAATGCCCAGGCTGCAACCAACATTGCAGCACGCGGCACGGTAACTTTCGGGCCTGAATAAGCCCCGGCGGTGTCGATGGCCGGACGGTCCCCCTTAAACCGTCCGGCCATCGCATCTCCCAAAAAATATAAAGGAGTGAACGAGATGCAGCCCAAGGCAGCCTTGATAGGGTTAGCGGCTTTTGTGAGCGCAGGGTTTCCCGCACCCACCATCGCCAGCGAACCGGCACCGCCGACCGTTCCCCTGGCCATCGTCGTGACAGTCGAACCCGTCACCGAAAACGAAGCCGTTGCCGATGAAGATCTTCTAGGTCTGCGCGGCGGGCAGGCACTGGTTATCGCCAACCAGACGATGACGGCGATTAACACCGGTAGCGTGCTGAATGGTGATTATACCGCCGGCTCGATCAGTTTTTCAGACAATGCGCTCGCCAATTTCAATGGCTTCGGCAATGTCGTCGTGAATACCGGCGCGCAGAACAATCTGCAATCCGGCCTGAATTTGACGATCAATATTGCCAGTTAGGGACAGATTGACATGGCGCCTGTGCAGGCAACCGGACACCCGGGACGAAAGAGGCTCCCCTGGCGGCAGTGCAAGCTGCCGCTCCTTTTACTCACTGCGGCATGCGCTTTTCCGGCACATGCACAGGTCTCGCTGATCCCGGAGGCAGGCGGGGGCAATTATCTGGTGCCCGTGAAAACCTGGTGGGACATCCCGTTCCGGTCGATTGTCCGCCAGCGTTATGATTTCAGTTGTGGTTCCGCTGCTGTCGCCACGTTGCTGACGCACCATTATGGCATTCCCACGACCGAGGCGGGGCCGTTTGCTGCTATGTGGAAGGCCGGTGACCGCGCGCAGATCACCAAGGCCGGCTTTTCGATGTTCGACATGAAGCTTTACCTTCAGAGCATCGGCATGAAAGCCGAGGGCTATCGCCTGCCCATGGCGGCACTGGCCAAGGGGCAGCGCCCTGCGATCGTGCTGCTTGACCTGAATGGCTTCAAGCATTTCGTGGTCATCAAGGGCTTTCACGCTGATACTGTGCTTGTCGGCGATCCGATACGCGGGCTGACCAAATACCCGGTCACTGCATTCGCCAAGGCGTGGAATGGTGTTGCCCTTGTCATCCGCGAAACCCCTGACAACCGGCGACCCGGCTATAATCTGGCGCTCGACTGGAACCCGTGGGCAACGGCGCCGATCGCTGCAAATAGCGCCACGGCGTCGATCAGTGACCTGACCACGCATCTGACAGCGCCGTATCAGATCAGCCCGCAAATCCTGCTCGACGTCCGCGTCGGCACGGTAAGATGAGTGAATGACATGACACGGCTGTCCCACCTTGTTTTCGCAACCAGTATTGCCGCAGTTGTCTGTCCGGCGGCAGCTTATGCCGAAGACATGGATGCGACCCCTCTGTCCGATGCCGAACTGGCCGCGCAACGCGGCGGCTTTACAGTATCCGGAGTCGAAGTTCGGTTGGGCGCGGAAATGCGAACCTATATGAATGGCGAGCTGGTGCTGCAGACCGTCGTCAACTGGGATCAGGGTGGCGCGACAACCACCCAGACGGTGTCGGGCACGCTGTCGCAGTCCAGCATGGACGCGTTGCGCGCGGGCTTTACGACAGGTGGCGCCGTGCAGATGAAGCTTGGCGGAACGCCGGTCTTTCTGGCCAACGATGGGCAGACTGCCATCCTGCAACGTACCGATGGCGGCATCCAGAATATCATATTAAACACCGCAAACAACGTGGCGCTATCGCAGCAGACCACGGCAACGCTTGATCTTGCAGGCTACGGCGCTTTCCAGGATAATATCATGGCAATGCGGACAATGGGCGCGATCAACGCCATGGCCAGCGCCGGCGCTGTGCAAGCGCTCGGGCGCTGACAGCCAGACTCTTAGCGTTCAGAAACGGAACGGCAGACGCAACACAATCGACGCGTCAGGCGCATCGGATGTCATGCCGAATTCAAAGCCGAGACTAACTGATTGCTTCTCGGTAATCCGGTAGGACGAACCGATGCCCAATGTGCCCACCTGTAGCGCTTTCGAACGCTGGATCGTGCCACCGATTTCGGTCTTGGACGGCAGGATCAGGCTCAGGTTATAGCCAAGCGAGATCGAAAAGCGCGGATTGAGCGCAAAGCCGAAACCAAGGTTGCCCGAAATTGCATCACCCGGATCAACGCGACCGACAAAGGCTTCGCCCACTGTCTTGTCGATGCGTCGCGGGATGTGCCACAAATAGCCGATACCGCCGTAAATGACGGCAGGGTCGGTGGGCAGCAGGAAGTTGACGCCGCCCTGCACACCCCAGAAACCCGATCCGGTTGCCAGCCCTTCCGCCACGCCGAAGGCGTCATAGCCGACATCGAACGGGCCAAGGCCAGTGTTCGACTTGACCCGCAGATTCGCGACGTAAATCGGCGATTCCGGTCCTTTGGCGCGATTAAGCTGATAACGCAGGGCAAGTTCGGCATCGCCCAAGTCGAAACCACTCAAGGCGATTTCGCGGACGATGTTCTGGTCGCGTTGTTGCACCACTTGGATCCGGTCGCGCCGGGCGAGCGCAGGCAACCGCGCTTCGATCTCGAGCCGGTTGGTAAGCCCGTGGCGCACCGAAATCGTGCCGATCACCGTGTCGCGATCAACGTCGGACGCCTCGATCAGGCCAAGCTGCAATCCCGGGATCAGCTCGATCCCGCGAAAAACCAGCCGGTTGTTTGAAGACCGGGTATATTCAATGGAGGGCTCGATCACGGTCGCCCCGCGCTGCGTCAACACACCCTGCCCATCCGGGATCGAGGCAACTTGCGGCGAAAGGCCGCGGTCAAGCGGTGGTGCTTCGCCGACGGTCTGTTGTGGCGCGGGATCGCTGGGTGGCGTCGTCGGCGGTGCACCGGCCCCGCGGATTTCGGACAGTTGGGAATTGCCGGAACGCTGTCGCTGAAGCGCCTGAATCTGCGCTTGCTGCACTGTGATGATGCGACCCTGCTCGGTTATCAGCGCGCGCTGAGCGGCGAGCTCGGCGCGGATTGCGTCCATCGTGGCTTGCGATGCCGTCACCTGGAGCGAGCGGGATGGTTCCGCATGGGCTGATGTAACCGCCAGCGGCGCTGTCACGGCAATCAGCTTGATCATTTTCAATATCTTAGGCATGTTTGGCGTCCTTGATCATAAGCGGTGCATCCGTTCCGTCGCCCGCCAAGCGCGCGATCTCCCCGGGCGCATTGATACGAAGACGGTGCCGACCTTTGGGGGTCAGCAGCCCGCTGCGGAACAGATCGGAAAAGGTTCTGCTGATGGTGTGGATTTGTCAGGCCAAGATAATCAGCGATGTCGGCACGTGACATGGGCACGGCAACATGATCGCCATCATGGGGAAGCCCGATCAGGAATGCTGCAACCCGTTCTGCGGCCGTGCGGTGGCCCAGCAGCATAATATAGCGGTTGGCATTGGCCAGCGCGCGTTCGATCTGCTTAGAGGCAATCGGCGCGCTTTGTTGACTATAGCATTCGACGCGTGCCTCGGTAACGGCTTCTGCTGTTGTCAGATAATGGCCCGTTTCAAAACCGACCGCATCGCCGGGGAAATAGAAACCGGTTAGCTGGCGTTGGCCATCGAGCCGAAAGCGGCATGTCCGCAAAACGCCTTGCCGCACGACGTACCAATGCGCGGCGGGATCACCTTGGAGAAACACAGTTGCCGCGCGCGCGAAGCCAGACACAGGAACAGCGTCCGGTGGCATGTGACCATTCAGAATATTAGGACGCGCATCATTGCGGACCACTGGCTTCTCCTGTCGATTGCCATTTCGCAATTCGACCGAGAGTGACGGCTTTGTGGCCTTGGTTCTATTCGTCAAAACCCCGCAGCTAAACCGGTGCCAGATTAAACAGGCATTTATCCTTAGTAAAACTACGCAGAGCGCCGAGAAAGTTTGCTTTGAATTCAAGCATAATGCGGCAAAACCTTAGGGAAACCGCGCTTTATTTGCGACGAACGGAAGGCGTAATGGCTTCCTAAAATGGGACAAAGCGCATAAATGGCATTCATGACGTACGGGGGTCGTCAAAGCAAAAGAGGGGGAAGCAGGGTCGCTCCAAATGTCCGGATACATCGGACAGTAAAACAGAAATAGTAATAGGAGCACCTGTACCATGTTGTCTTTTGACCAATTTGATCGCCAGCCTGTTCTCAGTGAACGAGAGCATCAAATTCTTGAACTGGTTGCCGCCGGTTTCTCCGCCAAGGAAGTTGCGCAAAAGATCTTCATCGCACCGCGGACCGTCGAGCGCCACATTGAAAACATCCGGCTGAAGATGCGCGCGCGCAACCGAACGCACATGGTCACTTGTGCCGCGATGGCGGGCATGCTCGTCCTTGGTCGCGACGCGTTGCTTACGCATGCCAACGAAAGCCGCGAGATGCCAAATCTGCGCCATGTTGCGTAAGGAGCCTTGTTCACGGGAGGCGACAGACACTAACGCTCGTTATTGATCGCCGCGCGGGACAGGCCTTGCGTGAGCATGTCGCTGGCAATTTTCGCGACATCGTCGGGTGATCGGTCATTACCCCAGACACCGTAACGTAACCCCAGAAAAACGTTCATGCCCATGATTGCCCAGGCATGGACGTCGCTGATCCTGCTGTGAAGTTCGCCGCGCGCTGCCCCAGCTTCAAGGCGCGCCTGAATGCGCGTCGCAGCGCCTTCGTAATGCGCGCGGTAACTTGCGGGATCGACGAACTCGGCTTCATCAATGATGCGGTAAAGCTCTGTGTGGCCACGCGCGAAACCAATGAACGCGGCCATAACCGCGCGCTCACCAGCCAGCGTGTCTGATGCATCGCGGACAGCCGCGGCGCCAACATCGCCAACGCGCGCACTCATGTCGCGGACCAGGGCGCGGAACACAGCATCCTTGCTGTCAAAATAGGTGTAGAAACTGCCCAGCGCGACACCTGCCCGGGCCGTAATTGCGACAATCGAGGTTTCGTGGAACCCACGCTCGCCAAACTCGATAGCAGCGGCATCGAGTATCGCGCGCAGCGTCCGCCGACCGCGCTCGGTACGCGGCGTCTTGTCGGAAGTTACGCTCGGCATTGTTGCTTTTGCGTCACGGTTTGCCGCCATCTGTTCAGTTTCCTCTGTCCCAGAGTTGAAACCCGGTTCAACTTTCAGTATTAGCGTTCGTTAACGAGCGCAAGCATCAGCTCTGCGCCCATCAGGAGAGGCCATCATGACCATTGCCCATAATGCTCGTTTTGCACTTTACGCCAGTGTCGCGCTTGCAGCGATAGCCTTAACACCAGCTATGG
>JAYUQI010000154.1:0-9648 GCA_043756805.1 Sphingomonas sp. | reverse complement strand
TTCGAGCATCCAGTCGAGCAGGACGATGTCGGGCGGCGTTTCCTGCGCCATGAGCAGCGCTTCCTCGCCATCGGGCGTTTGCGCGACGTCGAAGTCCTCGCGCTTGAAATGATAGACAAGCAGCTCGGCGAGAGCCGCATCATCTTCTACGAGAAGCATTTTGGCGCGAGACATGGCGTTATCCTTTTTCAAGATCAGCAAAGGGATCGCCGCGCTCGCGCTCGGCCATATAATCGCCCGTCGCGGCGAAATAGACCATTTCGGCGACGTTGGTCGCGTGATCGCCGACGCGCTCTAGGTTTTTTGCCACAAACAACAGATGCGCCGCGTCGCCGATGCTTTGTGGATTTTCATACATGTACGTCACAAGCGTGCGGAATATCGAATTGTAGAAATCATCGACAATATGATCACGCTCATTGACTTCAATCGCTGCGGCAATGTCGCGCGCCGCGAAGGCATCGAGGACATCGCGGACCATTTCGGTGGCGACTTTCGCCATGCTGGGCAGCAGCGAAATAGGCTCGATCTTGCGGCGACTTTCAAGTGCGCCGGTGCGCTTGGCGATGTTCTTGGCATAGTCGCCAATCCGTTCGAGCACGGCTGCGATTTTCAGCGCAGCGATGACTTCGCGCAGATCGTCGGCCATTGGCGCGCGCAAGGCAATGATGCGCACCGCGAGCTTTTCGACTTCGGTCTCTAATCGGTCGATAGCCTTGTCTTCGGCAATGACTTTGCGCGCAAGTTCGAGGTCGCGCTTGACCAGCGCTTTCATCGCCAAGGTAATCGCCATCTCTGCGCGACCGCCCATATCGGCGATGTGGCCGCGCAGCTCGCCGATTTCGTCGTCGAAGGCCTTGACTGTGTGTTCTTGCATGGTCTCGTGTCCTTAACCGTAGCGCCCGGTGATATAGTCTTTCGTCCGTTCCTGCTTCGGATTGGTGAAGATGTCGGACGTCACACCATATTCGACAAGCGTGCCGAGGTGGAAAAATGCGGTTCGCTGCGATACGCGCGCGGCTTGCTGCATATTATGCGTCACGATGACAATCGCATAGCGACCGCGCAGCGCGTGGATGAGTTCCTCGATCTTCGCCGTTGCGATGGGATCAAGCGCCGAACAGGGTTCATCCATCAGGATAACTTCGGGATCGACGGCGATGGCGCGGGCGATGCACAGGCGCTGCTGCTGCCCGCCCGATAGCGCCGTTCCGCTTTCGGTGAGACGGTCTTTAACTTCTTCCCAAAGGCCAGCGCGTTTCAGCGATTCTTCGACGATCCGGTCCATGTCAGCCTTGGCGGAGGCAAGGCCGTGGATACGCGGGCCATAGGCAACATTTTCGTAGATCGATTTCGGGAAGGGGTTCGGCTTCTGGAACACCATCCCGACGCGCGCACGGAGTTGGACCACGTCCATCGACGGTGCATAGATATCGTCGCCGTCGAGCGTGATCTTGCCTTCAAACCGGGCGCTCGCCACCGTGTCGTTCATCCGGTTCAACGTGCGTAAAAAAGTCGACTTGCCGCAGCCCGACGGGCCGATGAACGCCGTCACATTGTCCATATCGACATCAATTGACACGCTGTTGATCGCTTGTTTCTGGCCGTACCAGACGTTGACGTCGCGGGCTGTCATTTTATGTGTCATCGTTGCACTCACCAGCGGGTTTCGAATTTGTTGCGGAGATAGATTGCGACGGCATTCATCGCGAGGAGGAAGACGAGCAAGACGATGATCGCCGCGCTGGTTTTTTCGATGAAACCCTTGCTGACTTCATCGGACCACAGGAAAATCTGGACGGGCAGCACTGTCGCGGGATCGCTGATGCCACCGGGCGGAGTTGCGACAAAAGCGCGCATGCCGATCATCAGTAGCGGCGCTGTTTCGCCCAGCGCCCGTGCCATTCCGATGATCGTGCCGGTCAAAATGCCGGGAAGCGCAAGCGGCAGGACGTGATGGAAGACAACCTGAATGCGTGAGGCGCCGATGCCGAGCGCAGCATCGCGGATCGACGGTGGTACGGCCTTGATCGCGTTGCGGCCCGCAATCACGATGACAGGCATTGTCATGAGCGCGAGGGTCATCCCGCCGATAAGGGGGGCAGAACGTGGCATCCCCCACATGCCAAGGAACACCGCAAGGCCGAGGAGTCCAAAGATGATCGACGGCACCGCGGCAAGATTGTTGATCGAGACTTCGATGAGGTCCGTCCAGCGGTTTCGTGGCGCATATTCTTCGAGGTAGAGCGCCGACAGCACGCCAATGGGAAACGCCAGCAGCAACGTGACAGCCATCGTCAGCAGTGACCCCTTGAATGCGCCCCAGATGCCGGCCTGCGTCGGGTCGGTCGCGTCGCTGCCGGTCAGGAACTGGCTGTTGAAGCCGGTGCTCATGACGCCTTTGTCGTTTAGCGTTTTGAAGAGTGCCTGCGTTTCCACTGATCCTTCGCCGCGCTCGGCAAAGGCGATGGCGGACGAGGACGGTATCCTGATCGTTGTCGCTCGCGTCAGGATCGACGGATCGCGCGCAATCGCATCGCGCAACGTGAGCCAGCCGTTGTCGGAGACGGCAAGCCCCGCACCTCTACCAAAAGCAGCATCGGCAGCGATGGCGGGAACATCGACAAGGCCGATCCCGGCGCGTGCGGCCTGTGCATCGATGCCAAGTTTTTGAAAATCGAAGGGGATTGCGATTTCGGTGCGTGTAAATCCCCGCGCGCCGTTCGACAGCATCGTAACCAGCAGGAACGCAAGAAATCCGGCCGAAAGCAGGATCGCGCCAAGACCGAACAGACGGAAAATGCGCTCGCCGCGGTAGCGCCGCGCGATCCGTCCCTGCATTGTGGCGGACTTCCAGTCAGTGGGGATGCGGGCGAGAGGATCAGTCATAAGCCTCGCGATATTTTTTCACGACGCGCAGGGCGACGATGTTCAGCAGCAGGGTGACGATGAACAGCACCAACCCGAGCGCGAAGGCAGCAAGTGTTTTTGCACTGTCGAATTCGCTGTCGCCGGTGAGCAGCTGGACAATCTGCGTCGTCACCGTGGTAACGCTGGCGAAGGGATTGGCGGTCAGGTTTGCGGCAAGGCCTGCGGCCATGACGACAATCATCGTTTCGCCGATCGCACGGCTGACCGCGAGGAGGACGCCGCCGACGATGCCAGGCAGCGCGGCAGGGACGATGACTTTGCGGATCGTTTCAGAGGTCGTCGCGCCCATCGCCAAACTGCCGTCACGCATTGCTTGAGGGACAGCGGCGATGGAATCATCGGCCATCGAAGAAACGAAGGGTATGATCATGATGCCCATCACCAGCCCGGCAGCGAGGGCGCTTTCCGAACTGGCACCGGGAATGCCCAGCGAAGTGGCGAATTGGCGGACAGCGGGGGCGACCGTCAGCGCCGCGAAATAACCATAAACGACGGTCGGCACGCCGGCGAGGATTTCAAGCAGCGGCTTCATCCACTTGCGCGTCGTTGGCCGCGCATATTGCGTGAGGTAGATCGCGCTCATCAGGCCGATGGGGATTGCCACAATCATCGCGATGATCGCACCAATGAATATCGTGCCCCAGAACAGCGGGACCGCGCCAAGCGCTTTGACATCGCCACCGGCTGCGGCCTGAAGGCTCCAGCGCGTGTTGAACAGGAAGTCGACCGGGTTGACGAGTGAAAAGAAACGGTAACTTTCGAAGACGAGCGACGCGACGATCCCGGCTGTCGTAAGCACCGCAATCAGTGAAGCCAGCAGCAGCGTCACCATGACAACGCGTTCAACGCGGGTCCGCGCACGGAAATCGGGTTTCAGACGGGTATAAGCGAAGGCACCCGAAGCAAGCGCGAGGGCAAGCGCGAGTGCGACGCCGATAAGCGAAAAGCTGCGCTGGGCATCGCGGAAGACTGGCGCGAGCGCTTCAGCTTGCGGATTGAACGCGCTTTGGAGTTGACCAGTGGCGAGGCCGCGTGCTTCGCCGAGGATGGACGCTCGTTCCATCGGCTCGGTCGGCAAGCTCTGTGCGGCGTCGCTGATCGACACGCGTTGTGTGACCAGCGACGGTGTGACGCCGGCCCAGATTGCCGCAAAGAGCAATGCCGGCAGGATCGCCGCCACGGCCACGAACCAGCCATGATAGCCGGGCAGCGAATGGGGACGCGCCGATGCCGCGCCCCCCGTCGTCGCAAAATGCGTCGCCTTCGCCCGACCCATGAACCAGGCAATCACGCCCAGTCCAAGGATCAGCAGGATCGAGGTTGTCAGCGACACGCCGAACGCTCCGTTTCAGCTTACTTCAGTGTCGCCGGATCCAGCGGCTTCATCTCTTTGGCCTGAAGTTCTGCCACAGTACGCACATCGGCCGGTGCAATAACCATGCCCCGCTTTTTAAGGTAGCCATCAGCGCCCCACGCGGATGCAAATTCGCCCACATATTCCTTCAATCCCTTGATCGCTTTCAGATGTGCACTCTTGACATAGATGAACAGCGGCCGTGCACCGGGATAAGTGAAATCCGAGATGGTTGCGTAAGTCGGCACGATGCCATTGATCGTATTGCCGACAAGCGTTTCGGTATTTTCCTCGAGGAATGAGTAGCCGAAAACACCAATCGCCTGCGGATCGGCGAGCAGCTTCTGAACAATCAGATTGTCATTCTCGCCGGCGTCGACAAATGCACCATCCTCGCGGATCGTGGTGCACGTCTTCTTGTGTGCGTCGCTGTCTTTTTCCTTCAGCGTTTTCATCGCAGCGTCGCTGTCACAACCTTTGGTCAGGATCAGTTCGGCGAGCGCATCGCGCGTGCCGCTTGTCGAGGGTGGACCATAAACCTTGATCGCGATCGCGGGGAGAGCAGGGTTGACGTCTTTCCACGTCTTCGCAGTCTGAGCCTTGCCGAACGGGTTTGCGGCAAGTGCGACGTAAATGTCACGCGGGGTCAGGGCGAGCTTCGGCCCGGCTTTTCCTTCGGCAAACGCAATACCATCAAGCCCGATCTGGATTTCGACGACGTCAGTGACCTTATTCTTGGCGCAGGTTTCATATTCGGATTTTTTCATTGCGCGCGATGCATTGGCAATGTCGGGATGTCCCGCACCAACGCCGCCACAGAACAGCTTGAATCCTGCGCCCGTGCCAGTCGATTCGATGATCGGCGATTTCATGCCCGGATTCTTGTTGACGAACTGTTCGGCAACGGCAGTGGCAAATGGATAGACGGTCGATGAACCAACCGCACGGACTTGGTCGCGAACGCCCGCGTTGCCGCCACCGCCGCCCGTACTGTCGCATCCGCTCAGGCCAAATAATGTGATAGCAGCGATGGCTGCAGTTGAACGAAACATGCTGGGGTTCCCCTCCCGGTTCGGCGCATTGCACCATGATCACCGCCGCCTATCAGCGATTCGATTGTTTCATGTTTCAGTTCAGTGACGTTAATGTGACAGCCGGTTCGGCAGCGGCAGGAAAAACGACTGAAACGATCGTTCCCGTGCCGACAATGCTGTTGATTTCCAGTCGCGCGCGATGTCGCTCGACAATATGCTTTACAATTGCGAGGCCAAGCCCCGTGCCGCCCATTGAACGGCTGCGACCGGCATCGACGCGGTAGAAGCGTTCCGTGAGCCGGGGGATGTGCTCGGGCGCAATCCCGTCGCCTTGATCGGCGACGCTCAAACGAACCAGCGCGCCGTCTGATTTAACGGTAATGCGAATGTCGGAGTCGGGCCGCCCATATTTAATCGCATTGCCGAGCAGATTGTGGACAACTTGCGACAATTGCGTGCGTTCGCCGGTGACATCAGCGACATCGGCATCGAAATCGAGAATCACGTGCGTCGGTTTGTAGCCCTGCTGGTCGCGTAACTCTGCGGCAACTTCGCGAACCAGCGCGGGAATCGATACGCGTTCGTCGGGGATGACATATTTTTCGGCTTCGATCCGGCTCAGCGAAATCAGATCATCGATCAGCCGTTGCATCCGCCGCGCTTCTTTCATCATGACATCGAGAAAGCGCGCGCGCACAGACGCGTCGCCGCCCGCTTTGTCGTCGGCCAGTGTTTCGACAAAACCGAGGATAGCCGCAAGCGGTGTCCGCAACTCGTGACTAGCGTTCGCAACAAAATCGACGCGCGCTTGCTCGACCGCGTGGCGCGCCGCGCGGTCGATCAGGTGAACGATGCGTTTGCCCGGTGCAATGGTCGCGACGTTCAGTTCCATTTGCTGCTCGCGTCCGCCGATGCCGAGCAATTCGATGCTGCCGTCCGAAGCATCGCTGGCGAGTCGCGCCGAGGCCGCTGGATGACGGATCGCAAGCCGCACATCTTCGCCAATAATGTGCGCGCCAAGCAAGGATACTGCCGCAGCGTTGGCAGCCCGCACACGATTGTCGATCAGGAGCAGAACGGGTTCCGCAATCGCATGGATCACGGCGGCTTCGATCACGTCAGCAGGCACTGGTTCTGCGGTCGCCTGCAGCGGCTCGGGATCTGCAAACAGCGAAAAAACGGCAAACGTGCCAATTCCTGCGATAACGACAGCGGCCACTGCCCATCCGCCAGCGTCCGTTTGAAGCACGGTCAGCGCCAATGTTACCACGAAAAAGGAGGCAACGATCGTCCGCAGTGGATTTTGATTGAACATCTGCTTCCTTTACGAAGGATATACGACGCGCATAAGGCGATTAACCATCCGCAATCGCCAGCTGCGATTTTTTTGCTTATGGCCATGTTTAGGAAGAACGGGGCAGGCCGAATGGACGACGAAAAGGGTATCGCAAACCGGCGACGCGTTTTGCAACTGGGCGCGCTCGGCGCATCAGCGGTGATGACAGTGCGCCCTGCGCTGGCAACGACGATGGCGTCGGTTATCAACTGTCAAATACCCGTGCCCGATCCGGCCCGCGCCGGTAATATGATTGCTGCAGACGGGGCGCTGGTCCCGCCGGGCACAGCCGGTGCCTTCGCCGCACCATCGACGCCGTTGAAAGGTGCTGATGTCAAGCGCGCTTTGTCGGGTGGGTCGCTGCCGGGTTATGACCCACAGGCGAGCCAAGCCTATATGAATTATGTTCGTCGCCTGCAGCATGGTCAGAGCGGCTTTACCTGCTATGCCTCGCTGCAGATGCCGGGACGCTGAGGCGGGTTTGACCTATTGCGCCGATCCGCCGGAAGGGTTGCGGGTCGTTGCTCTCGACAGCTTGACCGCCATCTATCATCGCGCAAGCGGGCAGACCCATATTGTTGCCGAGCCTATGCCCGAGATTCTGGCAGTACTGACCACCGGTAAATGCACGATCGCGACCTTGATACAACGGCTCGGACTTCCCGAAGATGCTGAAACGCGCGCGTTGCTTACCGCTCGCCTTGATGAACTCATCACCACTGGCCTTGTTGCACGAGTATGAAGCATCGTTTTGATGTTCGGGTTGGCCCGATTTCGTTTCGCGTGGGGTCGGCGTGGGCGGCGCCGATTGCCGCACTGCAATCATTGTACTCGGATTATCCGGCATCGGCGACCGTGCCCAATTATACGGTGCGTCTCGAACCCGAGCGTCCGTGGCGTCGCCTGATCCGTCCGTCGGTGGCGATCCGCGGCGATCATATATTGCCCGACGCTTTGCCTCTGCCGCTTGCGCAGGGATTGCTTGCCGCTGAAATGGGGATGAACCTGCAGCTTGCGCTGGGCGAGCGGCGGTTCCTGCTGCTCCATGCCGCGAGTGTGGAAAAGGACGGACGTGGATTAATCCTGACAGGGGAGTCGGGTTCGGGGAAATCGACCTTGTCGGCGTTGCTCGGTGCGAACGGCTGGCGGTTCATGGGGGACGAGTTTGTCCTGATCGAACCCGAAACGGGGGCGATGTATGGCTTTCCGCGACCGATCAGTTTGAAGAATGCGAGCATCGCCGTGCTTGAATCAGTCTTGCCCGACAATCGTTTCGGACCGCGCCTAGTCGGGACGCCCAAGGGCGACATTCGCCATCTGAAACCCGATCCTGAAGCCATCGCGGCCATAGACCAAACGGCAATGCCGCGCCTTATTGTCTTTCCGCGCTTCGGCTTCGACGCGGCGGTTCGCGATGTTGCACCGGGCGAAGCGTTCGTCCGGCTGACGCAGGCATCTACGAATTACACGGCGATGGGCGAGTGCGGGTTCAACGCGCTGACGCGGCTGGTCACGACCGTGCCGGCCAAGGCCATCGACTATCCCGACACGACAAGCGCGCTTGAATTGGTGGCGTCGCTATGATTCTGGCGCGTGCGCTCGCCGATCCGTCATCGGTCCTTCGTTTAGGTCATGCTGACTGGACGGCATTACTGTGCATCGCGCATGCCGAGCGGCTTTTGCCGACGCTGGCACACCGCGTTGACGGCCTTGCTATTCCCGAGAGCGCGAAGGCCGTGCTGAACAATGCCCGCTTGAATGCCGAAGCCGGGCGGGTCCGGGCCTTGTGGGAAATCGAAATGATGCGGCGAGCGTTGACACCGCTCGAGGTGCCAGTCGTGCTGCTTAAGGGCAGCGCGTTCCTAGCTGCGGGTCTGGCAGCAGGGCAGGGGCGGCTGGTTGGCGATCTTGATATATTGGTGCCGCGTGAACGCCTCGACGAGGTTGAGGCCGTCATCCTCGAAGCGGGGTGGGAGTGGCTCAAGGTCGATGCCTATGACGACCATTATTACCGGACGTGGATGCACGAACTCCCGCCGCTGATCCACCGTGACCGCGATGCGATGATCGACATTCACCACACGATCCTGCCGCTGACCGCGCGGCCAAAGCCCGACGCTGCGGCGATGATTGCCGACAGTGTAGAGATTGCGCCGGGACTGCGGATGCTGTGTCCCGAAGATATAGTGATCCACGCTGCGGCGCACTTGTTCGCTGATGGTGATCTGTCGGGAGGGATGCGGAACCTGTGGGACATTCGCTGTTTGGTCGAGGCGTATCCCCTTCCGCTGGATGGTCTTGAAGAACGGGCACGGATGCACGGTTTGCTGGCCGAGACTGAACGGGCCTTGCGGTTAGCAGGTCACATATTTTCTTCTCGTCATTCCCGCATAGGCGGAAATCCAACTCCCGATCTCGACAATGGGAGTTGGATTCCCGCCTACGCGGGAATGACGAGGAAGGGAGATCATATCTATCTCGCACGCCTGACCGCGCGTGACGGATGGGGCCGCGAGACGCACAAGCTGTTGCGATTTGCCTTCTACATCCGCTCGCATCTGATCCGGATGCCGTTCCCGTTGCTCGTCCTTCACTTGTTCACCAAATGGCGCAAGGCTAGGGCGTCGGGATGACTGATATTGCCGCCATCATCCTTGCCGCTGGGCAGGGCACCCGCATGAAATCCGACCTGCACAAGGTACTGCACCCGATTGCCGGTCGCCCGATGCTGATGCACCTCATGGAGAGCGTTGATGCGCTGAACCCGGCACGCAAGGTCGTGGTGGTCGGGAGTGGCAAGGAGCAGCTTGAGGCCGCGCTGGCGGGCAGCGCCGAACTCGCGCTGCAACAGCCACAGCACGGGACGGGTCATGCCGTTCAACAGGCCGAGGCTGCGCTGGCGGGCTTTGATGGTGATGTCCTGATCCTTTATGGCGACGTGCCATTCGTGCCGACCGTGACAATGCAAATGATGATCGACCGGCTCAACGCGG
>JAYUQI010000153.1:0-9650 GCA_043756805.1 Sphingomonas sp. | reverse complement strand
TCGGCTTGAAAAGCCCAATCTTCGCGGGTCAGGCAAGTGCGTTTTTTCTTGATCCGCGATCCGAGTACCGGATCAGTTTTGCAAATGAGTTCCGCACTCGTGCTCTTGGGCTTTTCGACGGGTGTTTGCTGCGCCGCAGGACTTTTGGTTTCCCCGGCAGAAGTCGCGGTCGTCAGGCCCAGGATTATTGATATCGTGAGATTCATAACGTCACCCTATCATCTCCAGACAATGTTAAGCTTTCGGCCTCGGCTTTTCAATCGCCGTCAGCACACCGCGCAGCGTGCGCACTTCCTGCGCATTCCATCCCGGCTTTGTCATGATCGAGCGGATGTTGCGCATGACCGTCGGCACTTTGTCGGGTGGAAAGTAAAAGCCGGCATAAGCGAGCATCTGATCGAGCTGCCCGATAAGACCATCAAGCTCGGCCTGTGGGGCAGGGGGCTCGTCCTCGACGCGTGGCGGCTGCGCGAGGTTCTGGCTCTTGGACCATTCATAGGCGACGACCATGACTGCCTGAGCAAGATTCAGCGACCCGAATTTCGGGTTGATCGGCACGGTGATGATCGTGCGGGCAATCGCGACATCGTCGGATTCAAGGCCCGTGCGCTCGGGGCCAAAGAGGATCGCCGAGCGGCCCGGCACGGATTGCATTTCAGCAGCAGCCGCTTCGGGGGTTAGAACAGGTTTTATCACCCCGCGTTTGCGCACAGTGGTGGAATAGACATGCGCGCAGTCAGCGGTCGCGTCGGCGACACTGTCATAGACCTGTGCACCGGCAAGCACATTGTCCGCGCCCGACGCTGCCGGGCCAGCACTTGGATTGGGCCAGCCATCGCGCGGCGCAACCAGCCGCAATTCGGTCAACCCGAAATTGAGCATCGCTCGCGCGGCCTTGCCAATGTTTTCGCCAAGCTGCGGGCGGACAAGGATAAAGACAGGCGGACCGCTCACTCGGTCCCCGCATCCTTTACCGAACCCGCAAATTCCTCGAAATCCTTGGCTTCGGCGAAATCCTTATAGACGCTGGCAAACCGAATATAGGCGACGCTGTCGAGGCCCTTGAGGCCTTCCATGACGAACGCGCCAATCTGCCGCGCCTCGATTTCGGCATCGCCCAGCGTTTCCAGCTGACGCTGTATCCCCGACACCATCTGGTCGATCCTCGCCTGTTCGATCGGGCGTTTGCGACAAGCAACTGCGACCGAACGCGCGAGCTTGTCGCGCTCGAAGGGTTCGCGCCGCCCTTCGCTTTTCAGGATGATCAATTCACGTAGCTGGATACGTTCGAAGGTCGTAAAGCGTGCGCCACAGCTTTCGCATTGCCGCCGCCGCCGGATCGCCGCCCCGTCTTCGGTCGGGCGGCTGTCCTTTACCTGGCTGTCGTCATGGGCGCAGAACGGGCAGCGCAATTAGAGTTCCGGGTAAATCGGGAAGCGCTCGCACAAGGCACGAACGCGGGCGCGGACGTTGGCCTCGACTTCGGGGTCGCCATGCTCGCCCTTTTGCCGCAAGCCATCGAGGACGTCGGCGATCATATCGGCGATGTCGCGGAATTCCTTCACGCCGAACCCGCGCGTTGTGCCTGCTGGCGAGCCGACGCGGATGCCGCTAGTCTTCATCGGCGGCTGCGGATCATTGGGAATACCATTCTTGTTGCAGGTGATCGCCGCACGCTCGAGGGCTTCATCGGCATCTTTACCCGTGACGCCCAGCGGCGTCAGATCGACCAGCGCCAGATGCGTATCAGTGCCACCCGAAACGAGATTGCATCCGCGTTCGTTGAGGCGTGCCGCCATTGCTTTGGCATTGTCAATCACGGCGCGCGAATAGAGTTTGAAATCGGGTTGCAGTGCTTCGCCGAAGGCAACGGCCTTGGCAGCGATGACATGCATCAGTGGCCCGCCCTGCGATCCCGGGAACACTGCCGAGTTGAATTTCTTCGCCAGCGCCTCATCATTGGTCAGGATCATACCGCCGCGCGGACCGCGCAGTGTCTTATGCGTCGTCGTTGTGGCCAAGTGCGCGTGCGGGAACGGTGAGGGATGCACGCCGCCCGCCACAAGCCCTGAAAAATGCGCCATATCAACCCAGAAGATCGCGCCGACCGTATCGGCAATGGCGCGGAATCGCGCGAAATCAATGTGGCGCGGATAGGCTGATCCGCCCGCGATAATGATTTTGGGCTTATGCTCGATCGCCAGCGCTTCGACTTGGGCAAAATCGATAAGATGATCGTCAGCGTTGACGCCATATTGGATCGCGTTGAACCATTTGCCCGACATGGCGGCGCGCGCGCCGTGCGTCAGGTGACCACCGGCGTCGAGGCTCATGCCGAGGATCGTCTCACCGGGCTTGACCAGCGCGAGCATCACGGCCGCATTCGCCTGCGCGCCCGAATGCGGCTGGACGTTGGCGAAACCGCAATCGAACAATTGCTTGGCGCGCTCGATGGCGAGTGTCTCGACTGCATCCGACGGGGCGCAGCCCTGATAGTAGCGCTTGCCGGGATAGCCCTCGGCATACTTGTTGGTGAACACCGAACCTTGTGCTTCGAGCACGGCTTTCGAGACGATATTTTCGGACGCGATCAACTCGATCTGATGCCGCTCGCGATCAATCTCGCGGGTTAGCGCGGAAAAGACCTGGGCGTCGCTTTCGGCCAAGGTCCGCGTGAAGAAGCCGTCGGGCTGGACGTCATGCAAAGTTGCGGGATTGGTGCTCATGCGGGTTCCTTTGCAAAATGCGGGTGGCCGAGTTTGTCGACACGCGCGCTGTGTCGGTCGCCGAGAAACGGCGTCGCTAGAAAAGCGGACAAGCAATCACGTGCCTGATCCGGACCGATCAGTCGCGCGCCGAATGCAATGACATTGGCATCATTATGCGACCGGGCGAGGCGGGCGGAGAGGTTTTCGCTGACCTGTGCGCAACGCACGGCGGGGTGGCGGTTTGCCGCAATCGCGATGCCGATCCCCGATCCACAGACAAGTACGCCAAACCGTGCGGAGCCTGATGCGATCTGGTTGGCAAGTTTGAACCCGTAATCGGGATAATCAACCGAGATCGTATCACTCGGCCCGAGGTCCTGAACATCGTGCCCCTGCGCGCGCATCCAGTCGATCAGCGCGGTCTTCATGTCGAAGCCCGCATGGTCGGACGCGATGGCAATAATCTGCGGGTCGGGTCTGCTGCTCAACGGACGGTTCCTGACGAGTCGGTCGGTGAGCAGCCCCTCTAGCAATCTGGCGCGCGAATGCCACTGCCGACTTGTCTTCCAGGCGACGAAAGAGGGCAAAAATCGGATTTTGGGCTGTAACTCGTCCGTCATGTGCGCAATGTAACCTTACTGTCGCAACCGAGGATGATACATGGCCGCCACAGCAGTTGACCGATCGTGCAATGTCGCGGTCAAATCGGCGGTCCACCAGCATGAGAAGCTGTCGAAGGCAGGCCTGCTCGAACGCGCCTTCACCTTTGCGTTCAGCGGCCTCGTTTACGCGCAAATCTGGGAAGATCCGGTCGTCGATATGGAAGCGCTCGCGATCACGCCCGATTGCCATATCGTTACGATCGCGAGCGGCGGGTGCAATGCGTTGAGTTACCTGTCGGCCAATCCGGCGGCCGTGACCGCTGTCGATCTCAATACCGCGCATGTTGCGTTCAACAGCCTGAAACACGCCGCCGTGCGCCACCTGCCCGACTATGCCAGCTTTCACCGCTTCTTTGCGCAGGCCGATGCCAAGGAAAATCTTCGCGCCTACAAAGTGCATATCCGTCCCTTCCTTGACGAAACGACGCGCAACTACTGGGAAGGCCGCGACATGATCGGGCGGCGGCGGATTGGCGGTTTTGCCAAGAATATCTATAAGCGTGGGTTGCTCGGCAATTTTATCGGCACGGCGCATTTGCTGGCCAAGCTCTACCGCGTAGATTTGAAAGACCTGCTTGACGCGAAGAATGTCGATGAACAACGCGCGATTTTCGAAACGAGGCTGGCGCCGATTTTTGATAAACGATTTGTGCGCTGGCTGATCGATCAGCCAGCCTCCTTGTTCGGCCTTGGCATTCCGCCTGCGCAATATGACGCGCTCGCGGCGGATGACCCTGATGGCATTGGTGCCGTACTGCGCGGTCGCCTCGAAAAGCTCGCTTGTGATTTCGACGTGAAGGACAATTACTTCGCGCAGCAAGCATTCGGGCGTGGCTATGCGCAAGGGGCGGGGGCATCGCTGCCGCCCTACCTACAGGAAGCGAACTATGCCGATCTCGTCGCGCGGATCGGTCGCGTCGAAATCCTTCATGCTAATTTCACGACGCATTTGTCCGAGTGCCCGCCCAAAAGTCGCGACCGTTACCTGCTGCTTGATGCGCAGGACTGGATGACCGACGCGCAACTAAACGATCTCTGGACACAGATCACGCGGACGGCGCGGTCGGGTGCGCGGGTTGTGTTCCGCACTGCTGCCGCGCCGACGTTGCTGCCGGGGCGAGTGCCGCAGGCGATCCTCGATCAATGGGATTATCGCATCGCTGAGTCGCTTGACTATACCCAGCGCGACCGATCATCGATTTACGGCGGCGTCCATCTGTATGTTCTGAAAGATGCTAATCTTGCCGGATAATGTCGCGGCGCGGATGGATGCGATCTACGCGTGGCAACGCCATATCTATGACGCGACGCGCAAGTTTTTTCTGTTCGGGCGCGACCGGCTGATCGCGACGCTTGATGTGCCCGACGCCGGCACGGTGCTCGAAGTCGGCTGCGGCACGGGTCGCAATCTTATTCAGGTGGCGCGGCGATACCCGACGGCGCAGCTGTTTGGCTTCGATATATCCGAAGCGATGCTGGAGACGGCGCGCAAGAGCATCGAACGCGCGGGGCTGAGCGACCGCATCACATTGAAACAGGCCGATGCGACCAATCTCGACGCCGAAGCGCAGTTTGGGCAGGCGCAGTTCGACCGGGTTTTCTTCAGCTACACGCTATCGATGATCCCCGACTGGAGAGCCGCGCTCGTGCAAGGCGCAAACGCGACTGGCGGCAGCATGCACGTCGTTGATTTCGGACAGCAGGAAGGCTGGCCACGCGCGTTCAAAAGCGTGCTCTTTGCGTGGCTCGACAGCTTCGACGTCGAACCGCGCGCGATCCTGCCCGCCTATGTCCAGACGCTGGGATTAAAAGCGACGTTTACGCCGCTGTATCGCGGCTATGCTTGGAGCGCGGTGCTTTCGCGCTAAGGGGCTGCGATGGACCATAAACTCCCGCGAGTCGCCTTTCTGCTCGGCCTTTCGGGCTTGATCCCGCAAATGCTCGCTGCAGCAATCACGCTTCACCCGCCGCACGCCGCATTTGGGCAGTTTGCGGCGTTTCTCTATGCCGCCCTGATTTTCAGCTTTTTGGGTGGGCTGTGG
The DNA here is from genome assembly GCA_043756805.1 of Sphingomonas sp. Classification (GTDB taxonomy): domain Bacteria; phylum Pseudomonadota; class Alphaproteobacteria; order Sphingomonadales; family Sphingomonadaceae; genus Sphingomonas_O. The sequence goes on along the minus strand of JAYUQI010000153.1, from coordinate 4,238 downwards.
TGGGGGATCGCTGCTGTCAATGCGGCTGCACCGCGCTGGCTATACGGTGTTGCGGTGATGCCGACCCTGATCGCTTTTGGTGCCGGGCTCCTGTGGATCGTTCGGACCGGCTCCGCCGGGCAATCGCTGACGATTGTCGGTATTGGTCTTTTAGCGACGCCGATCGTTGACTGGCACATTGACCGGCGTGGATTGGTGCCCGGGCGTTGGCTGACGATGCGGGTGATTTTGTCGGCGGGCTTGGGCGCCTTGACGCTTGTGGCCGCTATCTGATCCTAAGCCGCTTTGCGCATTTCCATCCGGCCCCAGATCTCGATCAGCGCGCCGGTGAGTTCGGCCATCATCTCGACCGTGTGCGCGGGGCCGGGGGTAAAGCGTAGCCGCTCGGTACCGCGCGGGACGGTTGGATAGTTGATGGGCTGGACGTAGACGCCATATTCGGCGAGCAGGATGTCGCTGATCTTCTTGGCCTTGACCGGATCACCGATCATCAGCGGCACGATATGCGTGGTCGTTGGCATGACCGGCAAGCCCGCATTAGTGAACAGCGCCTTGAGCATTGCCGCCGCCGCCTGTTGTGCGTCGCGCTCTTCGCTCGAGGCTTTGAGATGGCGGACGCTGGCCAGCACACCGGCAACGAGCACCGGCGACAAGCTGGTCGTGAAGATGAACCCCGGCGCATAGCTGCGGATGACATCGATGATGTCGCGCCGCGCCGCGATATAGCCGCCCATGACGCCGAACGCCTTGCCCAGCGTCCCTTCGATGATCGTCACGCGGTCCGCCACATCGTCACGCTCGGTGATCCCGCCGCCGCGCGCGCCGTACATGCCGACAGCATGGACTTCGTCGCAATAGGTCAGCGCGTTATATGTGTCGGCGAGGTCACAAATGTGGCGAATGTCAGCCACATCGCCGTCCATCGAATAGACGCTCTCGAACGCGATCAGCTTGGGCGTCTCGGGGTCTTCGGCGGCCAGCAACGCTTCGAGATGGGCGAGGTCATTGTGGCGCCAGACGCGCTTTTCGCAGCCACTGTTGCGAATGCCGGCGATCATGCTCGCGTGGTTGAGCTCGTCGGAGAAGATGACGCAGCCGGGCAGGACTTTGCCCAATGTTGCCAAAGTTGCCTCGTTCGAGACATAGCCGCTGGTGAACAGCAGCGCGCCATCCTTGCCGTGGAGGTCAGCCAACTCTTGTTCTAAATCAACATGATAATGCGTATTGCCGCCGATATTGCGGGTGCCGCCCGAGCCTGCGCCCACATCATGAAGCGCTTCTTCCATCGCCGCGATCACTTTGGGATGCTGCCCCATCGCGAGATAGTCGTTCGAGCACCACACCGTAATCGGTTTCGGTCCGTTATGCCCGGCAAAGCAGCGCGCGTTCGGATAGCTGCCCTTGTTGCGCAATATGTCGATGAACACGCGGTAGCGCCCCTCGGCATGAAGCCGGTCGATGGCAGCGGAAAAAACACGATCGTAATCCAAAACCAATCCTCAGTGTGGGCAAAAAATCAGCTGAAACCGCGACGCCCATAATATGACATCGAACATGAATCCACTGCTAACGATTCGCAACGGGGGTTCTAAAGCGCGACGATCTCGGCAAAGCCGCGTGACGCCAACGCCGGAGCAAGCGCGCGAACGGCATCATCGACACGAGTGAAGACTGCCACACCGGGGGGCGCGACGGTCGGCCATATTTGCCGCTCGGTGAGATGCGCGATGCGCCGCGCGATTCCCGCACTGCCATCGACGAACGCGACGTGATGCGGCGCGGCGGCGGCGAGTTCGGCTTCGAGCAGCGGGAAGTGGGTGCAGGCAAGGACCACGGTATCGATCCGGTCACCCCCGGGGGCGGCAAACATGCCCGCGATAGCGGCTTTGACGGCATAGGGGTCGATGGTCGCGCCCCGTAATTTAGCTTCGGCGAGCGCCACCAGTTCGGCCGAGCCGTGGCGGATGACAGTGCAATCACCGGCAAATTCTGCCGACAGGCGATCGACATAGGGCTGGCGCACGGTCGCGTCAGTGCCGAGCACGCCGATGACGCGGGTTTTGGACGCCAGTGCCGCTGGCTTGATCGCGGGGACTGTGCCGACGACAGGCACATCAAGCGCCGAGCGCACAACCGACAGCGCGATGGTCGACGCGGTGTTGCAAGCGATGACAACGAGGCGGGGCCGGTAACGCTCGACCAGCCGCCCGAGAAGCGCGGGCACGCGCGCGGCAATCTCTGCCTCGCTCTTGGTCCCATAGGGAAACCCCGCGCTGTCGGCGGCATAGACAAAAGATGCTGTCGGCAACAACGCGCGGGTCGGCGCGACGACCGAGAGGCCACCGACGCCGGAATCGAAAAAGAGGATGGGAGCGGCAGCGAGCATGGCGTGGCGGGTAGCATGATGGGGCGCGGGTGCAACCGGGTACCATATTCCAAATCGCTTTGCCGCACGGCGCACTCGCGTTAACCGTATATTAACGAACGTTGCCAAAGCTGTTCATCTACCAGAAAGGTTAATTTGAACAGGCTTGCAAAGCGGGGGCAGCTTGAAGGAGTCGCTCAATGCCTGCCATATCAAAAAAGACATCTACAGGGAAAAAAGGTCTCGTCCTGCTTGCGATGCTGACCGTGCCGATGTCGGCAAATGTGTTTGCCCAGCAACAGGAGCCTGCCGATCCGTCGATCGTCGTCAAAGGGATGCCTGCGCCCGAGCAGCCGGTCGCGCCTGAATCATCCGTGATGACAAAAGGCCCCGAGATCAAAGGCATTATCGCCGCGCGCAATGACGACAAGGTGAAAGTCACGACCGCCGACGGCACGAGCGCGATTTTCGCGGTCACGCAAGCGACCAAGATCAAGGGCGGTGGCCTTTTTGGCGGTGGTGGTAAACTGGCCCCCGGCGCGCTGCTGAATGGCCTGCCCGTTACCGTCAAAACAATGCAGTCGGGCGACGGCCTGGTGGCCAGCCAGATCACTTTCCGCAAGGGTGACCTCAAGACCGCGTCAATGATCCGCACCGGCACCGCCCAGCAATTCGATGAGCAGACAGCAGCAACGCAAGCGCTCCGCGGTCGTCTGTGCGATATCGACAAGTATAATGTCAAGAACACAACGAACGTGTATTTCGATACGGGCAAGGCGGTGCTTTCCGAAGCGGCCAAGGCCGAACTGTGCAACACGGCAACGCAAGCCACAGCGACGGACAACGCCCTGATGCTTGTTGTCGGTTACACCGATTCGGTCGGCGGCCAGGATTATAACCAGCAACTGAGCGAAAAGCGCGCCGGGCGCGTTATCAATTATCTTCAGCAGGCCTGCCGCTGGCAACCCTATCGCATGCTGACCCCCACCGGGATGGCTGAAGCGGACCCGCTGGCGAGCAATGACACGAATGAGGGCAAGGCGCAGAACCGCCGGGTTTCGGTGAATATCCTGGTGAGCAAAAGCGTCGACGGTCTGTAGGCGATAAGGTGACGTTAATTTAGAGTGTGATGACTTTTGATTGATCCATACTTTTCGTCATTCCCGCGAAGGCGGGAATCCAACGCCCACTATCGAGCCTCGGGCGTTGGACCCCCGCCTGCGCGGGGGTGACGTCGCTTTGAACGTCAACCTAATGTCATCATGCTCTAGTCCCCGTCGCCCCGTGCTTGACACGGGGCTTGGCTAAACTTTCCAGCATGGCAAAGGAACAGCCAAGCCCCGCATCAGGTGCGGGGTGACCGGAATTTTGAAAGATCGCACGCATTGGGTGGCGGTTGCTTGCCAATTCCCGCTGTCCCACTATCGTCATGCGATGCTTTGGATCGCGCCGCTATCGGCTCTCATTATCGGCTATGTCCTCGGTTCGATCCCGTTCGGGTTGGTTCTGACGCGGATGTTTGGCGCGGGGGATTTGCGCGCTATCGGGTCGGGCAGCATTGGCGCGACCAATGTGTTGCGCACGGGGCGCAAGGGGCTTGCGGCTGCGACGCTGCTGCTCGACGGCGGCAAGGGTGCGGCAGCCGTTTTGATTGCCGAAGCGATTCAGCCGGGGCTCGGGCCAATGGCGGCGCTGGCGGCATTTCTGGGGCATTGTTATCCGGTTTGGCTGCGCTTCAATGGCGGCAAGGGCGTCGCGACGGCGCTCGGGATTTTGATTGTGCTCAGCTGGCCGGTCGCGCTGATTGCGGCGGCTGTGTGGCTGGCAACAGTGGCGCTGTTCCGCATTTCGTCGCTGGGTGGCCTGATGGCGG